>JAZQZK010000232.1:0-3113 GCA_045634025.1 Candidatus Scatosoma sp. | reverse complement strand
CCCAAACTGGCTTAAAGAGTTCGTCTTTTAAGATTAAGTCAATGAGATTATTTTCCTTACCTTCAACCTTCACGTTTTTACCTGCTTCCATCGACAATACGCGGATACGTTCGTGTAATTCTTGACGGTTTCCGCCCGCCTTTACGCATTCCATCATAATATTTTCCGTTGCCATAAAAGGAAGTTCAGCGCGGATATGTTTTGCGATAACCTTTTCATAAACGACAAGATTATCCGCAACGTTCATATAGATATTCAAAATGGAATCTACCGCCATAAACGCTTGTGCGTTTACGATACGGCGGTTTGCCGAGTCGTCGAGCGTACGCTCAAACCATTGCGTAGAAGACGTAATCGCGCTATTTACAGGCAAAGAAATTACGTAACGCGCGAGAGCGCCGATTCTTTCGCTACGCATCGGGTTGCGCTTATACGCCATTGCCGACGAACCGATTTGGTTCTTCTCAAACGGTTCTTCGATCTCTTTCATGCTTTGTAAAAGACGGATATCGTTAGAGAATTTATACGCGCTTTGCGCGATTTGCGAAAGTACGCACAAGATATTATAGTCTAATTTACGGGGGTAGGTTTGACCTGTTACACCGTAAACGTTCTCGTAGCCAAGCTTGGAAACGACTCTCTTTTCAAGTTCTTTAACCTTTTCTTCGTCGCCGTTGAAAAGTTCTAAAAAGCTTGCTTGCGTACCCGTCGTGCCCTTCACGCCACGCAATTTGATATGCGAGATTGCGTTCATCAAGTTTTCATAGTCAAGTTCTAAATCTTGCAACCAAAGAGTCGCTCTTTTCCCTACCGTGGTGAGCTGGGCAGGTTGCAAATGCGTAAAGCCGAGCGTAGGCACGTCTTTGTAAGTAAGCGCAAATTTCTTGAGCTTATCCATTACGTTGACTAACTTTTTCAAGATAATCTTAAGCGCGTCGTCGAGCATAATTGCTTCCGCGTTACAGTTTACGAAACAGCTCGTTGCGCCAAGGTGAATGATAGGCATTGCTTTTTTCGCCTTTTCACCGTAAGCTTTTACGTGCGCCATAACGTCGTGGCGGACTTCTCTTTCAAATTTAGCCGCTAATTCGTAATCAATATCTTCCGCGTAAGCTTTAAGTTCGTCTACTTGTTCTTGCGTAACCGTTAAGCCAAGCTCCATTTCCGATTCCGCAAGCGCAACCCAGAGCTTTCTCCAAAGCTTAAAACGCTTTTCGTCGGAAAACGCGCGTTGCATTTCCTTACTTGCATAACGGGTAATCAAGGGATTGTTATAAATACTGTAATCCGTCATTTTCTATTCCCCTTTTATGCTTTTACCGGTTCGGCGTAATCGACGCCAAAAGTCTCGATAGTAACTGTTTTCATCTTTTGTTCTTCGTAGGGACGATCGTACCAGTCGGTCTTTATAGAAGCGATCGCATCAACGGTTTCCATACCTTCTATAACCTTACCGAACGCCGCGTATTGACCGTCTAAATATCCCGCTTCCGCGTGCATAACGAAGAACTGCGAACCTGCGGAATCAGGGTGTTGCGCTCTCGCCATAGAAAGCACCCCGCGTTCATGCGCAAGGTCGTTTGCCTTAAAGCCGTTCGAAGTAAACTCGCCCTTGATTTGATAACCGGGACCACCCGTACCCATACCGTTAGGGTCACCGCCTTGAATCATAAACCCAGCGATTACACGGTGAAAAATAAGCCCGTTATAAAAGCCTTTCTTGACCAAGGAAATAAAGTTGTTTACCGTATTTGGAGCTTTATCGGGATAAAGTTCCGCCTTAAAAGTTTGTCCGTTTTCCATTTCAAACGTTACGATAGGATTCATTATACACTTCCTTAAATTATATATTTTAATTAGTTTTGCTCGTCACAGATTTCGCTATAACGCTCTACTTGAATGTTGGCTTCTTCAAATAATTGCAAGGAAAATTCGTCGGGATAGCCTTCTTTATAAACCACCCTGGAAATGCCTGCATTGATGATAATTTTAGCGCAAATTACACAAGGTTGATGGGTACAATAAAGAGTCGCGCCTTCGATATTAATACCAAGTTTTGCGGCTTGCGCAATCGCGTTTTGTTCAGCGTGAACGGCGAAACAAAGCTCGTGTTTCGTTCCGCTTGGAATATTTAATTTCTTGCGTAAGCATTCTCCCTTTTCTTCACAGCTCTTAACTCCTGCGGGCGCGCCGTTGTAGCCTGTCGATAATACGCGCTTGTCTTTAACGATAACAGCGCCAACGTGTCGGTTGGATTGATAACAACTCGACCAAGTGGCGATTGTTTCCGTCAATTCCATAAACCGCTTATCCCATTTGTTGGAAATCTTCATAATTTATACTCCTTTTAAGCAGTTATACATATTTTAACATATTTTTTTTGAAAATGCAAGTAAATAACGGAATAAACCTATTTCTTAACGAATAATTAACGAAAATTTATCATATTTTTAGCAAGTTAAACGTAATTAAAGTTTTTTCAAAAAAATTTTACCTTTTTTTAGTTTTTTTGTTTGAATTTACCTGTAAATAGTGTATAATTATAGTAAATTAAAATTTGGTTTGGAAATCCAAACGATATCGGAGGATTATTTATGAACATTAAACCTTTATTCGACAAAGTCGTCATCGAAAGCTTGACGGTTGAAGAAAAGACAAAGAGCGGGTTCTATCTCCCCTCTTCCGCGCAAGAAAAACCGCAGACCTGCGTAGTCGTTGCAGTTGGCCCCGGCGGTATCATTGACGGCAAAGAAATTCAAATGCAAGTTAAAGTCGGCGATAAAGTGCTTTGCTCCAAATACGCTGGCTCTGAATTCAAAGTTGATGGCAAAGAATTTACGATTATTAGACAAAGCGATATTCTCGCTGTTATTGAAGACTAATTTTAAGGAGAGAAAAAATGGCTAAACAAATTAAATACGGCGAAGACGCAAGAAAAGCTCTTGAAGCAGGCGTAAATATTTTAGCAGATACTGTAAAAATCACCCTTGGTCCTAAGGGAAGAAACGTTGTTTTAGACAAGAAATTCGGCGCGCCTCTAATCACTAACGACGGCGTTACTATCGCGAAGGAAATCGAACTTGAAAACCCGTTTGAAAACATGGGCGCGCAAC
>JAZQZK010000231.1:0-1643 GCA_045634025.1 Candidatus Scatosoma sp. | reverse complement strand
ATATACAAGACAGTACGACGAATTTCACCGACTGTTACTTCATTTCTAAGGCGAAGATAGGTCAAAAGTGGCTTGACAACGCTTGGAAAGTTTGTGATGCAAGCAACCAAACTGCGACTTGTACGATAGCTGGCATTAAGCGTTATGCAACGGCAGAAGATATGATTGCGGATAAGGCAAATAACAACTACGATTCGTTTGTTGAAACTTATTGGGACTGCACCAGCGGTATGCCCGTTTGGAAAACGAAGGCTTAATAGTACGGCAATCTCGCCCTGAAATCTTAAGGATGAGAAAAAGTCGTTGTCATGAAAAATCAAAAAATAAAAAATCGGATAACCCCGAAAAAAATAAAAATCGAGGAGGATTTTTATGAAGGCAATATATCAAAACCCTTGTCTAGAGATAATTTTATTAGATTTAGACATAATCACGTCGTCGGGAGAGGGTACTATTGAAGACGATGCGCAACACTTTAACCCTGGATGGTTAAATGGATTAATAAGCAAGGAGTGATAAACATGAATAAGACAAAGAAAAATTTAGTTATTGCATTATCGTTTAGTATGCTCGCTTGCGTTACCGTAGGTGCGGTTGGAATGTATGGCGTTGAAAAAGCGCAAGCGTCTACAAGCGCGGAGGCTGTATTTGCGATGCACTCTGGCGCGGCGATCCGTATCGAAGAGGAACCGGGTATTAGATGGAAAACGACTATTAACGAAGCGTATTACAATAGTTTGAACGTCGGTTCAAGCAAAGTGGAGCTCGGCGTTTTGGTTGCGCCGAAGAGTAACGCAGACTTGACTGAGTCAACCTCGTCCGTAATGTCGATACCCTGCAGTAAAACTCTCAGCTTTGATGCAAACGGGGAATTTACTTACTATTCTTCTATTCTTTATCCTGCGGCTGGGACTGTTGTTGGCGATGATTTCGTGTGGACACAAGAACTTTTAGAAAAAGCATTCTCCGTTGAATTGACGGCAAGAGCGTATATTAAGGTTGGTGATGAGTACACTTTCGTTGACGAGTATAAAAACACTACGCGTTCTATGCGCGCAGTTGCGTACGAGGCGCTTTATCATGGTTATACGGAAACAGAAGTTGGAATGTATTTCGGCGATATAACGGAAAGCGAGATTGCAAGCGGTTATTATAGCGAAATGGATGAGAAAGCAACGCTTACCAACGTAAATAACCTTGCAGACGGCAGGTATTCTGCAAGCGTAAAAGCGCAACCCGTTGAAGTTGTGGTTAGTGGCGCAACAATGACCGTATCGGGCGCATTGAGCGGATTAACCGCAGGTGAAAACTATAAATTAAGCGTATTCTCTGATGAAGCTGGAACCCAAAACAACGTTTACGTACAAGATTTCACCTATGCAACGCTTGTTATCGACGAAGCAACTGACTTGGATTATTTCTACCTTGGCAATGACCGTAGTGCTAGTGCAACATTAAATACTGCGTGGACGGAAACGGATGTATTTGGCGGTTATTACGTATTAGCAAAAGATATTGATGCTAAGGAATACGAATTTGGAGCAGCAAAAGAGGGGAAAGACGCAACGCTTTCGAATCTCACGGGTCCTGCTAGTATGGGTACGAGTAACCTGCAAAATATGGGGTTGACGGGTACGTTTGAC
>JAZQZK010000230.1:0-6082 GCA_045634025.1 Candidatus Scatosoma sp. | reverse complement strand
TTCCGCCGTCTGAAAGCGAAGACGACATAGTATTATATACGCTTTCTTTGCCAAATTCAACCAGTAACGGCTTAAACGAAGAAAAATTTTTCAAAAGCCCAACCGCCGAGTCCGAACTTGAAAGCAGTTTCCGCTTTTCACTGTCCGTCAAAGCAAAGCTATCCAGCCAAATATACGATTTTTCCGTCCTCGTCAGTTCCATTTATAAAAGCACCGTCCACGAAATATAGAAAAGCAAACCAAATTGCCAAAGTAAACCGAGAATATTAACCGCGTGAAAATACCATTTTCGTACTTTATGCCGAGCCAAATACATAGCCAAGTACCCACCAACCGCGCCACCTAACAAGGAACAAAGTAGCAAAGTCTTTTCAGCCACACGCCAACCGCCCCTTATCGCTTTGATTTTGTCAAGCATATACAAAACGAGAGTAACGACTGACACCACGCCAAAATAGTACAATAAAAAAGTTAGAAACCCTTTGGTAAAAAGCATAGTTATTATAAGTTATCGCTAAGTTCAGCCCCGTACGTCCTGTAGGAAATCGCTTCGTATAAATGGTCAGCCGTGATATTTTCAGACAGTTCAAGGTCGGCAATCGTACGCGCGACTTTTAAGATTCTATTCCGAGCGCGCGCGGATAAACGTAAAACCTTAAAGGCTTCACGTAAAACGAGCTCGCCTTCTTCGTCAAGAACGCAGAATTCACGAAGTTCACGCTCTCCCATTTCCGCGTTAGATTTCACGGCGGAATTTTCAAAGCGTTGGCGTTGGATTTTGCGCGCGGAATCGGCGCGTTTTTTGACTTCTACACTCTTTTCTTCAAGCTCGGTAGATACAAGGTCGTCGTATTCCACGCCGTCCACTTCCACTTGGATATCAATTCTGTCGAGCATAGGTCCAGACACCCTTGCCCTGTATTTACGAATATCGTTCGGCGTACACACGCAACGGCGTTTTTTACTGCCGTAATTCCCACAAGGACAGGGGTTCATACTCGCGCAAAGCATAAAGGACGCAGGATACGTTACCGTACCGCCTGCGCGGGAAATAGTGATAACGCCGTCTTCCAAAGGTTGACGCATCGCTTCAAGCGAAGAGCGTTTGTATTCGGGAAGTTCGTCCAAGAACAACACGCCACCGTGCGCCAAACTAATCTCCCCGGGATGTACCGTTTTATTCCCACCCCCACAAAGCGAAACCGTCGTTGCGGTATGGTGCGGAGTCCTGAACGGACGAACGGAAACGATACCTTCTTCGCCCAAAACCCCTGCAACCGAGTGGATTTTCGTAATTTCAAGCGCTTCGTCGAAAGTCATATCGGGCAAAACGGAGGGTATCGCGCGGGCAAGCATGGTTTTACCACTCCCCGGCGGGCCTACGAACAAGATATTATGTCCACCTGCAACCGCAACTTCTAAAGCGCGTTTTGCAATCGGTTGACCTTTCACGAACGACAAATCGTAAGCGGTTTGCATACTTTCGCCCTGCAGGACTAAGCGTTGTTGTTTAACCGCTTCAATCACCTTTATTCCCGACAAATGCTCCACGACTTCGATAAGCGTTCCTGCCGAGAATACTTCCACGCCACAAATGAAGGACGCTTCCTTTTCGTTCGCTTTGGGTACGATAAACTTCGTAAAACCCTTATCCTTCGCCGAGATAATAGACGGCAAAATCCCCGTCACAGGCCGAAGTTCTCCGCTCAATGCAAGTTCGCCGAAAAAGACGATTCCGTCCACCTTCGCTTGAAGTTCGCCATAAGCGAGAAGTAAACTAATCGCCACCGCCAAGTCAAAGGACGAGCCTTCCTTTTTCACGTACGCAGGCGCAAAATTGATAGTAATTCTATGCGCAGGGAACTCAAAGGCGCTATTCCTAATCGCGCTTTTAACACGCTCCTTGGACTCCTTCACCGCGGTATCGGGCAACCCGACCATTTCATAGGCAGGCAAACCCTTGGAAATGTCCGTTTCTACGGTAACAGGTACGCCCTCTAATCCGTTCAACGCATAACTTTGTACTTTTGCAATCATATTACACCCCCAAACATCTCTACGTTAGAGTATGGTCAGTAAATTAAAGTTCTCCACCGCCAAGCTTTTTCTTCTCGAACAAGCAGTAGTAACAAAGCAGGATAAACCCGTAATAGAACGCGTAGAAAATAAACGCGCCCGAACCCGTCCCAACGCCTTTCACGAGTGCGGAAATAGCCATAATCACCGTCCCGAAAAGACATACGCCGTAAATACGGCTAACGCGTTTAGACTCTTTATCGGTAGCCTTGCGGTTTTTAATCACGATAACCGCGCAGTACACGAGCGAGATCAAGGCAAGGCAAGAAATTATCAAATTAGCAATTGAAACCCAAGAAATGCTATCTTTTAAGCTTGCTATCGGCAAGAACCAAGCAAGCGAAATTCCGTTTTGCGAAAGAACGCTAGAAACGTCCGCTCTAAAGCCTGCGGAAATATTTTTCCAAAGCACGAGCGCAAACCCAGCCTGTTCCCCGTACGCTCTCGCATACGCGTTATGGCAAAGAATGGACGAAAGGAATATCAGGAAGAAATAGAAAACGACGAACCCTAACGCCACGCCACCAAAAACCATGCGGGACTTTTTCGAATACGAGATATTTTCCATTCTCTTAAGCATTTTCCGTTTTTCTTCGTCGGCTACGCTTTCCACCCGTTCAAGCGCGTAACCATGCGCCTTTTTCTGACGTACCACGCCAAGCCCAAGCAATCCAAACACCCCAAGCGCAGGGAAAATTGCAATCGTTTCCATGCTAACCGCAACCGCGCAAAGCAAACTTGCAACCACCACGTTCAAGCCGTCAAGGCAAATTCTACTTGCCGAAATCCCCTTCGCGAAGAATTTATAAGCAAAATACGTCGCGCCCACAATCGCGCACGCCACAAACGAGTACGGCGCGCCAAGCCTACCTACAAAAACGGCAATCCCAGAAACCACGCATAAAACCGCGCCGAAGAAACCGTATTTCTCGTTCTTGAAAAGAAGGTTGAAAAGCATAGAAAGGAACACGAGCGTGAAGGTCGCCGCAATCAAACTCGGCAATCTCAATGCGAACACGCTATTCCCAAACACCGCCACGGTAGGCGCAAACGCCAAAACCGCAACCGCGCCAAAATCTTCCGCGAACGGGTACTCCCTTTCAATTTCACTATCGTAATAAGAACCTAAGCCAAGGTTACGAAGATAAGAAAGGTACACCCCTTCTTCCTTGGTGAAGCGGTAATACGAGCCGTTCTTTTTCGTAAAACTCTTTTGACTGTCGAACGCGTTAGCGACCTTTTTTACGCTTTCTTCGCTACCGCTATTTCCATACTCCGCCACTTTAAGCGGAACAACGCCCCCGTCGTCCGCGATGCAAACGATTTCGTTCAACTCCACGTTCGCGTTCACGCTAACGCTTACCCTGCAAACGTCGACGTTCTTTTTCATATCCGTCGCCACCGCCGTCCAGTTAAACAAGCCTTCGTCGTTCACGCCCGCTTTCGTCACGGCCAAGCGTCCGACAAAATCCCAAGACGAAGACGTAGAAGTCGAAGTCTTAACGATAATCTCCACTTCGCTATCCTTTTCCGCGTGCACAGCGCCAAGATTCACGTATATCTCTTTAACGTACGTCTGACCTTGCTTAAGCTCAAGCTCAAAAACCGCCGACGTACCTTCCTCCAAGTAATACGATTTGCCCGTATGCGAAAAGCTACCGAGCGTAAAAAATCCCACGATGAAAAACAGCGTGGCAAGAAGGGTTGTCAAAGCCCCGTATAAATTATTTTTTAAGTAATTTTTAATAGTCTTCATAACTCCTCCAAGACCATTTGGCAAAAAACTAACGATTGCCTAAATACTCTCGTTTATCATTGTAGCACAAACCTTTCAAAAAAGCAAACTTATTTACTAAAAAAATCGCCCTTTTTTTCGGCGTATTATTTAATGTAAGAGAAAATTTGAAACCAACGCCTAAAAATCGCTAATTTTTTTACAAAAAAACACCGCCAAAACCACCCCTAAAAACCAAAAACGCGACAGGCAAACCCATCGCGTTTCGCTCATAAAACTTATTTTTTGTCACAAACTTCTTATCTACAACCGCCACAAGTCTTGCAGTTTCCCGAACATTTCTTACTCGCCTTTCCCGTTGCGGAATACATCGCGCCCGAATAATCGCGTTCGGTTTCCGCCCCGCAGTCAGGACAAGCCACCTTGTCCAAGTGCGATTTCACAAGCTCGTCAAAGCGTTTCCCGCAATTTTTGCATTTATACTGTAAAAAAGGCATACCTGTCCCCTTCCTTTTCGATTTTAGCGCGGATTTTCGCCCTAGCCGTATTTATTATACGCCCCAAAAACAATTTTGGCAAGTGTTTTGCAATAATTTCTCTAACTTTTTTCTCTCTTACTTATCCTTGTAAAGCAATCAAAGAACCCACCCACGTCCATAGCGAATTTTTCAAAAGTCTCGTACATGGTTAGGGTCTACGCGTTAAAATCCGCTATTTTCTTATAAAAAAATAACCCCTAATATATAGTAGGTTATTTTATGGTTTTACTATGAAATTATTGTTTTTGAGCCGTCTTTGAACGATTTACGCTTACTTTTCTTGCAAGGAAAGATAGGTGACAGGGTCGACGTTTTTGCCGTCTTTCATCACTTCAAAATGCAAATGCGCGCCGTCTTTATACTCGCTACCGTTCGCTTCCGCGACAGTAGCAATCGTCTGCCCTTTGCTAACCTTATCCCCTGCTTTCAAGCCGTCCGCATGCGTCACAAACCGATACACCGACTTTAATCCGTTGCCGTGGTTAATGATAATTTCCGTCCCCGAAAGCACGTCCGCCGTGTAAACGCTTTCCACCACTCCGTCTTCAACGCAAACGACTACCGTACCCGCATCCGCGCTAAAATCAATGCCTTGATGCTCGTAGTAGTTGTTCAAAGTCTGGTTATAGAAAAACCCAAACCCGTTCGTCGCAACAGCCGATTGAATGGGCAACACGAACCCTTCAGGAGTGGTCGTCGTTTGTTCTCCGTCTTGGTCTTCGCCATCGGGAGTTTGTCCGCCCCCAACCGTTTGGTCTCCCTGATTATCGCCTCCCACGTTCTCGTTTACAGGCGGATTTTCAAGCTGTTCGTCGCCACCGCCAGAGAACGCAACCGCTAAAATCGTACCAAAAAGCGCAATCCCAACCGCTACGCACGCCACCGATACGTATAAAAGATTTTTGTCTTTAGTAAACTTGTTTTTTAAGTTTTCTCCTTTCATTTCAAGCCTCCGAAACTTTTTGTATGTAGAGTATTGACCCAAAAAACCGAGTTTATACTCCTTTTCTCGTATTTTTCTCAATACCCACCGAAGATTATGGGAGTACCAAGAACCACGCTCTCGCCCTTGACTGCGATTTGCAGGTTTATAGCCACGCCTTCTATCACTATCCCCTTTTTGAGCTTCGGGGAATAACAATAATAAGAAACTCCGCCTGCGAACTCTTCCACCCTCACAACGCGCGCGGAATACTTTATAAGTACGTCTTCTAAAACGCCGTCCGCAGAGTTTATCCTAACGCTCTCGCCATGAACAAACGGCAAGTCTAAAATACTAACGTCGCTTTTAATCACCGCTTGCGAAGACGAGGCGTAAAGATAATATTCCTTTTCCCCTTCAAGCGGAAACGCAGTCGCGCTCAAAATAGCGACGGAAAGAAACACGACGACAGAAAGAAGGAGCGAACCTAACCATTTTACAAACTCTACCGCCCTAAAAAACCACATAAACTATCTCCTTTGAAGAAATATCACAAGAGAAAGTATTGCCAAATTTTTATTATCTTAAACCTTTTAATCGAGCGATAAAAAGGCAAAAAAGCGGAAGAAAACAGTAAAAGAAAAATTGCAATATTTTTTTAATATTTTTTGAAAAAATCATTAAAAATAAGTTGACAAATAAAAACGAGTAGTGTATAATACCTATGTTAATGCGGTCGTGGCGGAACTGGCAGACGCGCAAGACTAAGGATCTTGTGGGTAACTCCATGCAGGTTCAATTCCTGTCGAC
>JAZQZK010000229.1:0-5940 GCA_045634025.1 Candidatus Scatosoma sp. | reverse complement strand
TTGCGGCCGCAACGCAGCGCACCCCAACTCCCGTTTCACGGCTCCCGCTGAAAACTGCCCTTGCATCTCTCCCGAATTCAATTCGAAAGCAGGCGTTCCTCTTTCGCCAATCATCTTCGGTGGTAGAAGAGCAACGACGACTCCGCTCGTATATCAATCCCGTGACTGGAACCACGGTACGTTCGTTGGTACGATTATGTCCTCCGAAACGACCGCAGCTGCAACCGGCGCAGTAGGCGTACTTCGTCACGACCCTATGGCTATGAAACCTTTCATGGGCTACTCGGTAGATAAGTATTTCCAACACTGGATTGACATGGGCGCAAAGGTTGAAGAAGAAAAGCAACCCAAGATCTTCAACGTCAACTGGTTCCGTCAAGACGAAAACGGCAACTTCATGTGGCCTGGTTTCGGCGACAACATGCGCGTTCTTGACTGGATCTTAGACCGTTGCGAAGGCTCTGTTGAAGCTCAAGAAACTGCAATCGGTTACCTTCCTTATGCAAAGGATATCAACATCGAAAACTGCGACATTACGGCAGAAACGCTTGACAAGCTCCTTTACGTTGACAAAGAACGTTGGGCAAACGAAGCAAAAGAAATCGAAACGTATTACGCAGAAAACTTCGGTGACAAGATGCCTAAAGAAATCATGGCTAACCTTGAAATCCTTAAGAACAACTGCAAATAATCTATAAAAAGATTGCAACCGCCGTGGTGATAAACCGCGGCGGTTTTATACTACCGATAAAAGAACGAACGCAAAAAAAAGAAAACGGATAAATTTTTACAATTTACAAAACAATTGCAAAAAACTCGTCGGTTTTTATTGACAACACTTGCGTAAAATGATAAAATAAGATAGATGGGATTATTCCGTAATATTATTTAAGGAGCTTTCAAATATGAGCCAAATCAGTTTAGCAACGTTACTTACTGAAGCAACGAAAACCGAACCTATCTTAGAAGTTGTCGGGTTTATCCTTGTATTCGGTTCGTTCTTCTTGGCGATTTTCTTCGTATATCAGCTCGTTTACTATTCAGTCATTTTAGGGAAATTGCTTTTCGGCGCAACTCAAAAATCCAAAGGCAAAATCGCAGCGAACCCTTGGGTAAGTATCCCCGTAGCTTTGCTTGTCGGCGGTATCATTTTATACCTTTTGGTTGCATACGGCGTTATCGACCTTTCGGGTTGGATTGACGGTATCGCAGGTTGGTTTACTTCCGTATTCACCAAGAAATAATAAAGCGTACGGACAGGCAAACGCCTAAACGAACAACGATAAAAGTACGGGCAGGACTTGTTCCTGCCTTTTCTTTTTAATAACATTCTCTCTCCCCGTAAAACACAAAAAGGCTAGGGGCAGGTACGCCACGAAAGGAGATTTGCAATGCAAACGGTAATTAAAAAATTCAGCGAATTGACTTCGCTTGAGCTTTACGAAATTTTAAGACTTCGCTCGGCGGTTTTCGTCGTCGAGCAGGACTGCGCGTATCAAGATTTGGATAATCTCGACCAAGACGCTTACCACGTATATTTACAAGTTGACGGCAAAATCGTCGCATACCTTCGCGTTATTGATAAGGATAAACGCCTAGACGAAGTCTCGCTCGGCAGGGTGATCTCGTTGGAGAGAAGAAAGGGGTACGGTACGGCGTTGATGAAGGTCGGTTTGCAGGTCGCAAAGGAAAAATTTAACGCAACGCGCGTCAAAATCGGCGCGCAAGCCTACGCAAAACCTTTTTATGAGAACGTCGGGTTTAAGCAAGTTTCAGGTGAGTATATGGAAGACGGTATCCCGCATATCTATATGATTAATGAAGAAATTTAATAAATTTTCACAAAAAATAAAAAAATTATAGTTTTTTCCAACCGTTTTCGGTTTTGAAGTGTCTATATAAATGAAAGCACCCGAAAAAACGGGCGAAAAAACTTCTCAAAGGGAGAAAATAACAATGAAAGGAAAAATGAAAAAAGTATTTGCAGCGACTTTGGCAGGGATTATGGGCATGTCCTTCACGGCTTGTGCTTTACCGGAAACGGGCAACGGCAAAACGGGTACGTATTCTTATCTCGCAATCGACATCAACCCATCTATTGAATTTATGGTAAACGGTAAAGTAGTTGTTGGCGTAAAGGCTTGCAACGACGACGCGGCGGTGTTGTTAAGCGGTGAAAATCTCGAAGATATGACCGTCGAAGAGGCTACGAAAAAGGTAGTTGAACTCGCGGAAGAGCTTGGTTATCTCAATGCGGACAACGACGACGTTAAGATTACCGTAACGTCGGACGACGATACGACTGAAACGGAGCTTAAAAGGCTCGCGAAAAGGGGCGCAGGCAAGGGTAGCGAGCTTGCAAAAATCAATCATATCCCCCGCTTCGCAGACGAAACCGCAGTAAACAAACTCAAGGGCAAGCACGGCGAAAAATTTAAGGACTTGACGGCAGGCAAACTCCGATTGATTGAAGCGATTATGAAATACGACGAAACCATGACCTACGAAGAAGGCGTGGAAATGTCGGTTAGCGAACTTTCCAAAATACTCGATAGTCTCGTAGAAGAAACGGGCGACGTTATCGGCAAGGAAATGGAAGAGTTGTTTGAGAACAAGTACAAGGAAATCAAAAAACTCTACGAAGAGCAAATCGCAGATATTTACGCGAAGTACGACGAAAACTATAAGGCGATTTGGAATAAAGTCAACGCGCTTGAAGACGTTGTTAAGCAAATCGAAAAAACCGCTAAAAAATTGACGATTAAAGCGGAAGACGTAGAAAAATTAATGGAAATTTTCGGGATAACCCTTGAAGAAGGTCAACCTGATGCAGGTATGAACCCCAACGAAGACGCCAACCAGCCTAATCAACCCGAAAACGAAGGGTTTGATGGTCAAGGCGCTCCCGTTCAGGGCGAAATGGACAAGAGAAAGTTTGATCACCTTCCCGAATTCAGCGATATGGGCGAATGGGATTTAGAAGCTTTCCATCATTTCTTCGACCGTTTCGAAGACTTCTACGCAGACAACGAGAAGTATGAAGAACTTTTCGAAGAAGCGGAAGAAATTCTCGAAGCTTACGACAAAGACGATTACGTTTTGACCGAAGATGATCTCGCGTTGATTGCCGAGACCTGGGGCGAGACGATTGAGCTTACGACCTTTGAAGATTTAGAAGAATTCCTTGAAGACCAAGAAGAAGTTCTCGAAGAGCTCCGTGAGACTATCGAAGAAGAGAACCCCCAAGTCAAGACGTTGCTTAAAGCTTTAATGGAAACGATCAAGGACTTCAGAAAAGAAGCAAGAAACTGCATCAAGGGACAGTTAGAAAGTAAAAAGGGCGAGTTTAGATCGAGAAAAGAAGCCCTTCGTGGTAGAAGATAATTTTCAGCGTAAAGACAAGAAATTAAAACAAGCTAAAACAAGGGGGAGTAGGGAAAACTACTCTCCCTTGAAGAGATAATTTTAGAAGTGATTTGATTTTTCCGCGTTTAGTTATAGAGTAAAACAAAGGGGAAAATTTAGGACGGAATGGGATGAGCTTAGATAAATTATCCAAAAAAATTGCAAACGGGGATCAAACCGCTTTCGCCGAGTTATACGAAAACTTGCGAATACTCGTGTATTCCGTCTGCTTGTCAATCATAAAAAACCACGGTATAGCAGAAGAGTTGACGCAGGAAACCTTTATTACGGTCTGGACGAAAATTTCTTCTTTTGATGGTCGTGGACTCAAGACGTGGGTGTTGACGATAGCCAAAAACAAAGCGTTGAACGAGCTACGGCGCAGGAAACGCGAATTTGCCGTCGATTTTTCCGAAAACCCGAACATGGGTGGGGTCTATGAGCCTGATATAGAGCTTGGGCTTGCCGTGAGAACGGCTCTGGAAACGTTGGACGAAACTGACAGGCAAATCGTTTTACTACGAAATAGCGGACTAAAAGCAAAGGAATTGTCGGAATTTTTACAAATGCCTAGGGGTACGGTCTCGTGGCGGTACTCGCAAGCGATCAAAATACTAGAAAAACGGTTGAAGGAGGAGTTATGAAAAAGTTCACGATTGAAAAACAATTAAAAAACGAATTACGTAAAAGTTCCGCCTCCGATTTTGTCGGCGTTTGGTCAAAATGCGAGAAGTCTGAAGGGGGCAGGTACGAGCCGAACGCGTCCGAAGTCGCGATAAAGAAGATTGAATTCAAACGCGTTCTCGCCATTTTTACGGCGGGTTTGTTGGCGGTTTCCTTCATCATCGTGAGTTTGTGGCAGTTCTTATCAAGCTCCGGCTCGATGAGATTTACAAAAGGCTCGTTCCTACTGGACGTTAATCCGTCCATCGAAGTATGCTACGACGAAAAAGGCGTGGTGACTTCGGCTATCGGTCTAAACGAAGACGGGAAAGTATTGCTTGTAGGTCTAGATTTGGTGGGTAACCCCTACGACAAAGCGACGGAAAAAATCTTCTCAAGGCTTCTTGCGTTGGGGTATTTCTCCGGCTCGCGCGACGATAACGCAGTGCTTGCAAGCGCCGTTACCGAGAATGGCGGAAAGGACGAGAAAATGCTTTCGGCGCTGAAAACCGCGTTTGCCGAGAATTTTTCCAAGAAGAAGGTTAAGGGCGTGGTGATTGACGGAGTGACGAACGCAGAGTTGCAGTCGCAATCGGAAAAGTACGGCATTGACTCTCAAAAATACGGCTTAATTTTATCCTATCTCGCGCTCGGTGGAGAGCTTGATGAATCGCAATATGCGACCATATCCATTCGAGAACTCTACTCGGCAATCGAACAAAAAAAGTCGGACCTTAAAGAACTTTACGCCCAAGAAGTACAAAGCGTACTTTTGGACTTTGAAAGAAAACTCAATGAAACGCTCGCGGAACAAATCGGCGTACTCGTGGACACACTTGGCGTGTATTTGTGTGACGAACCACAAACGCAAGAAAAGCTGGAGAACTTACAATCGGCAGTCGTCGAATTAGAGCAAACGGAGAACGCCTATCAACGTAGAGAGATTTTAAGCGGAATATTCAAAAAGCTCGACGAGCTTTCCGCGATACAAACGGATTTCTTTGCCGTATCCATGATAGAAAGCGCGAAAATATCCATTTCCGTTGTTCACGAGTTCTTTGAAAAAGCCTTAAAACATCTCATAGTCTTAAAGGCGTCGCCTGAAAAAATCAGCGAAATGCGTTTGCACAAGTTCGCTAATTACGTGGAAGGTAGCGAGAGCTTTAAGCAAGAATCTTGGCAACAGGAAAAAGCAAGTTATTTCAGCGGGGACTGGTTTGCGATAAAGGGGCGTTGGCAGGAAGCCCGTAGCGCCGAGCTTTAAGAGCGTTGTCCTTGCGCGCGCGCACAATATATAATATATAAAAGCGTCGCAAATAATAAAGAATAAATCCAAAATCGTCACAAGCTTTATTTGTGGCGATTTTTTTGAAAAAAACTTAAAAAACTTAAAAAAACTTTGAAAATCTAAAAAAAATCGCTTGACTTTATGGTTTTTTAGTGTTATTATATTTAGGCTGCTACTTGAGAAGTATTGTTTTTTGAGTACGGTAACCGACTCTGTTGAGAAGGTAAGAAGAAGATTCACAACTGCATAGCAAATGTTTTATTAAATAAAACAGAGTTTTTATTATGGAAATAATAAAGACGAGTACAAAAGGCAAATTTTTTCATACTAAGAAAAAGTAAAGCTAATTTGGTTAATAAGCACAAAACGAAAGGACGATTTTAGAAAGCCCTTTAGCTGTGAAAATAAACGAATTAGCCGAGTGAAAGAAATAGAATTTTTTGTAAGAGACGAGTAGATAAAGATAAGATCAAGCTACAAAGGGCTTACGGAGGATGCCTTGGTACATGGCGCCGAAGAAGGACGTGACAAGCTGCGAAAAGCTACGGGGAGGAGCAAATATCCTATGATCCGTAGATATCCGA
>JAZQZK010000228.1:0-2517 GCA_045634025.1 Candidatus Scatosoma sp. | reverse complement strand
TAGCGAAAGCAACTTTGCCGTCCAAAAGTTCGTTCAAACGAGCAGCAACGGGCGCAAGCGTAAGTTTCTTAACGTCTTTTGCTGCCTTTTCCAAGAATTCCTTGGTAGCTGCTTCTTGTTCAGCTTCGGGAAGAGCTGCAACTTTAGCCTTTTCCTTCTTATTGAGTTCGAGTTTGTTATCAAACACGTTGTGGGGCTTACCCATGTGCGAGCAAAGCACGACTTTTGCGCCTTGTTCCATTAAATACTTAATGGTAGGAAGCGCGCCGATAATACGGTTTTCGTCGGTGATAACACCGTCTTTCATAGGTACGTTGAAGTCACATCTAACAAGGACTTTTTTGCCCTTAACTTCGATGTCTTTTACGGTTTTCTTGTTCATAAAATGAGGAATCTCCTTTTAATAATTTTTCATACGGATATATAATACTCGTTTTTTTTCTTTTTGTCAACCTTTTACAAAAATAAATAAGAAAATAAATGAGAAATATTCCAAAAAACTTCCAAAAATTCTCAAAAAGTTTCAAGTTAAAGCAAAGTTTCTTTAGAATGTCCCTTTCAAACCTTGACGAACTCCGTTCAAATATGGTATAATGGACAAAACTTAAAAAATCTATAACAAGAGAGGAATTGCAAGTGAGTAGAGCTGACGAAATTTTCGTGCAAAATATGAAAGACATCATTGAAAACGGATTTTGGGACACCGAACTCGACGTTCGCCCCAAGTGGGAAGACGGTACGCCCGCGCACACCGTTAAAAAATTTGGCGTGGTCAACCGCTACAATTTACAAGAAGAGTTTCCCATTTTGACCATTCGTCGTACCGCTTTCAAGTCCTGTATTGACGAATTGCTTTGGATTTGGCAAAAGAAGAGTAATAATATTCACGACCTTAACTCCCACATTTGGGATAGCTGGGCGGATGAAACGGGCTCTATCGGTAAGGCGTACGGCTACCAACTCGCCCAAAAAGCAAAATATAAAGAAGGGGAGTTCGACCAAGTTGATAGAGTGCTTTACGACTTAAAGAATAACCCCGCTTCGCGCAGAATTATGACGAATATTTACAACTTCCAAGACCTGCACGAAATGAACTTATATCCTTGCGCGTACTCCATGACCTTTAACGTTACGGGCAATACGCTCAACGGGATTTTGAATCAACGCTCCAACGATATGCTCACGGCAAACAACTGGAACGTGGTACAATACGCGGTGCTTTTGATAATGTTTGCGCAGGTTTCGGGATTGAAAGCGGGCGAACTCGTCCACGTCATTGCCGACGCGCACGTTTACGATAGACATATTCCTATCCTTGAAAAAGTCATAGACAAACCCCAACACAAAGCCCCCAAACTCATCGTTGACCCCAACGTAACGAATTTTTACGATTTCACGGTAGATAGTTTCCAACTCGTTGATTACGAATACGAAAAGCTCGAAGAAAAAATTCCCGTGGCAATCTAATCGGAGATAAAAATGATACGCGCTATTGTGCATGCAGACAAAGAATGGGGGATCGGCAAGAACAACGATATGATGTTCTCGCTCCCTAAAGATATGAAATTTTTCAGAGAAACTACGCTCGGTCATACCGTCGTTATGGGCGGAAATACCCTGCGTTCTTTCCCCAATCAAAAACCCTTAAAAAACAGGACGAATATCGTCTTATCAAGGGGGCAGGTACGCGATGACTGTATTATCGTGCCTACTTTTGACGAGTTGAAAAAGGCTATTTTAGAGCGTAAAAACGAAGAAATTTACGTCATCGGCGGTGGGGTTATTTATAAGGAGCTTTTGCCCTATTGTGAAGAGATTTTAGTGACCAAAGTGGATGCGATAGGTGGCGCGGAAGTGTTTTTTCCGAATTTAGACGCGGATAAAAATTTCACGTGTATTTACGAAAGCGAACCGATGGACGATAACGGTTTGACGATACGCTTTACGACTTATAAAAACAATGCAGTAAAAGAATTATGACGAAAAAAACGGCGATTTTCCAAAAAAATCGTCGATTTTTTTATTTTTAATAAGCAAGTTTACGTTCTTAGGCTTATTTTTCTTGTTATTTTTTGAAAAAAGTATTAAAATAGTAAGGTTGAAAATTTTACACGTTCTTTGAAGGAGAAGACTTATGATTAGACACGATTTGAGAAACGTAGCCATCATCGCCCACGTTGACCACGGTAAAACTACGCTTGTCAACGAGCTTTTGGCGCAAGGCGGTGTATTCCGTGAAAACCAACAGGTACAGGACAGAGTCATGGACTCTGGCGACCTTGAAAAAGAAAGGGGTATTACCATTCTCCCAAAAAATTCTTCCCCGCACTATAACGGCGTGAAAATCAATATTATCGACACGCCCGGGCACGCCGATTTCTCGGGCGAAGTAGAACGCGTTTTGAAGATGGTAAACGGCGCGCTTATTCTCGTTGACGCGGCGGAAGGTCCGCTTCCCCAAACGCGTTTCGTTATGCAAAAAGCGTTGGAACTTGGCTTAAAACTCATTATCGTTAT
>JAZQZK010000227.1:0-5547 GCA_045634025.1 Candidatus Scatosoma sp. | reverse complement strand
TTACGGGGCTTGAAATTTCCTTCGCGCGTTGGAAAAAACGGGGGGTATGGTCGCCCGATTATCAAATGGTCGCTTTAGACGAGCTTTTGGAGAAATCGGAGTTTACGGACGAAGACTACGCCTTATTATATAGACAAACGGGCTTGACGAAACTCGGCGTGGACGGGTTGATGGAAGATAACCAAAAGGATAAGATTAAGCTTATTCAGGAGCGGGATTTTTCTAAAAAGAGCATAAGATACGATCCTATCTTGCCCTACGTTGCCGTGGGGTACTTGTCCGATTACGGCGTTTTATGTGAGTTGGAGAATGGCGATATTATCGTTTCCGCATCGACGAGCGTGGCAGGTATTAGAGTCGGGCACGCGGCGTTGGTTGTGGACGGCGCGCAGGGGATTGTGCTTGAGTCCTTGCAGATCGGGTACGATTCGAGTTTTGCGGACGCGGTTAGCGAAACGGAAATGACGACGTATATGGTTTTGCGCCCGACGGGGATTCCCGTGGAAATAAGGGAATCGGTTGCAAAGTATGCTTTCAACGAGCTTGCTGGGATACCGTATAACCAAATCGTTGGGCTTATCCCTAAAAAATATCAAGAAGAAATCACTTCTACGCAATGCTCGCATCTTTGCTGGTACGCGTATATGAAATTCGGGTATGATTTAGACTCCAACGGCGGAATTTTCGTTGCGCCGAAAGACCTTGCAAATTCTCCCTATTTAGAAGTCGTGCAAATCTTTGGGTTTGACCCTGAAAAGCTGTGGAAATAAGAAAAAGACGAAGGCAGGTACGAGATGAACGCATTTAATTTGATAACGGGCGCAACGGGCGGGCTTGGCTCGGCGTTTGCAAAATTGCTTGCTGAGCGCGGTGAACCGTTGATTTTGACGGGGCGTAGCGAAGATAAACTCCGCGCGCTTAAAGATAGTCTTTTAAGTATTCGAGAAGGGCTTGTGATAGAAACTATCCCTTGCGATTTAACGGATGAAAAGGATCGCGTGTTACTGCTTGGCGCGGTGGCGGACGCTTGTAAAACGCGCGGATTTTCCCTTTATCGACTTATCAACGTGGCGGGCGCGGATATTCAAAAATCGCTTACGCAATACACCGAAGAAAAAATCTGTTTTCAATGCCGAGTGAACCTTGAAAGCGCGGTGTCCCTTTCTCGTGGCGCGATTGAGCTTGGCGTAAAAGAAATCGTAGACGTCTCTTCCGTTTCGGGAATTTATCCCATGCCGTATTTTGCAATTTATAGCGCGACCAAGGGGGCTCTCACTTCCTTCTCTCTTGCTCTTCGTGAAGAAATGCGGGGGGCAGGTGTGAGAGTAACGGCGGTTTTGCCCGGCGCAATCCCTACCCGTGACGACGTGAAAGAACAAATTAAGGGACAAGGGCTTTGGGGAAAGCTTGCGGCGAAATCCCCGCGTTTCGTTGCCGAAAAATCCTTGAAAGCCGTTGCAAAAAATAAAGGCAAAACCGTAATAGGCTTTGCCAACAAATGTATGAATATAGGCACGAAGTTAATCCCGTTACCCTTAAAGCTTAAGTTTATAGCGGGGAGGTGGAGTAAAATCTCCAAGGATGCATTCTAATAAAGTCGCGTTGTATATGCGTCGCATTTCGGCGTTGAGCTGTGGCAACTTTCGGTCATTTACGTTCAAGTAAACTCCCTCAAGTTTTCCTCGCTCGCCTTGAACTGCTTGCATCTCCAACGCTCCACGAGTTTGATTTGGCGATAGGGTTCGGCTACTAACAGTAACTTTTAACCACCCAAAGAAAGATGGAAAATCTAGGTCGAGGGATTATCCCTCGTTATGGGCGTTTGGCGAGGATTTTTCCTGTTTCCGAGTTAAGTAAATAGGCTTGGATATTCCCGTTTTTCTCAATAAGTCCGATATAATAATATGGCGCGTTTTCGTTGATAAGGCGCAGGTAAATTTCACCGACAAATCCGTTTTCGTTGGTCAGGTCCGCAAATACGCTCGGGGCGTTTTCCCGTAGTTTGTCAAGGGCTTGCCTAGGCGAGAGTGTTTTGTCGGTTTTAATCGTTTTTGCGGTCATTTTTAAGTCCTTATCGCCGTAGCGGATGCTAAAATCCAAGCTTTGCGCGTTTGATAAATCGGCGGGGTCGATAAGGAAATATTCTGATTTTACGTTGTCGTACGAGAGTTCGCCTTCGTGGGTTTTGCCGTTTATCGCAAAGGAAATATAACAGGGCTTATCGCCAGACGGGGCGGTGAAATATATCTCCGTTCGGTTTGTCGTTTCACGCTTAATGCCGTCCGTGGCGTAGGGGTATTCCTTTTGAACGGCGTAGATTTTTAATAGGTAGCCTTCGCGTTCTGCTAGTAAAATGTTGGAGCGGAGTTCGGAGACGTAATCGAAATAATCGAGCGCGGTTGCACTTTTGAAAATGGGCAGAAAAAAGGAAAAGCCCGTGGCTACGATTACGAAGATTCCGACGATAAACCATGCAAATCTCGCAATCGGCGCGGTTGCGATTTTTTGCTTAGATTTATCCGTTTTTCGCTTTTGGTTTGGCTTTGACGAAAAGAGAGTTTTACTTTGTTTGTCGGTGGGGTTGGGTTGGTTTGTGGTGGAGTTTTTCCTGAAAAATTTGCGAGATACTTTCATAGTAGCATTATATTAAGAAAAAATGCAAAAGATACCGAATATTTTTGCGTATTTTGCGATTTTTTTTCTTCATACACTTGATTTTTTTATTTGGATATGGTAAAATATCTAAAATAGTATTCTTATAAGGGGGGAGAAGCCGTATGAAGCTTGACAAAGTGATCGTTCGTACCGTTGTCAACACGCTTTGCGCGATTGCGATTTTATGCGTTTCGTCGGCGCTTTTCGCCTCTTTTGTTTTCCCTTCGACGATGATGAGCCTTTCCTATAAGCTCGGTAACGATTCGGGGGCGATGAAGTACGCGCATACTTCGTATGCTCGAACGAGCGAAGTGGCGTATATCGCGTATGCGACGGAAGTTGCGTTCGGTGTGGACGACGATGAAGATATCGTGCGTTACGGCGAGGAGTTCGTTGCCGATGAGAAGTTTGACGATTACTGCTTGGAAGTGGATTCGAAATCAGGTACGACGCAGGGCGCGTATCGTCAATACGTGTACGGGCGTTTGGTGGTTTCGGAGTACTCGCTTGGGGAAAAGGATAAGGCGTTCTCGTACGCGGTAGAAGCGATCGGGAATGGGTTTGTCAAGAACAACGCGATGGTCGCGCTCTTGTTTGAAGCGATGGTTTCTAACGACGGCGTTACCGTTGAAAAAGTCGTTCAAAAAATGCGGTCTTTAGGCTCGACGCTAGACGGCGAAGATGCGGTTTATCTCGCTTCCTTGCTCGATGCTTATGATAAATCAACGTTAAATTAATACAAAAGAAGAGAGTTTTATTATGAAAGAACAAAAAAGAATTCGTATTCAACTTGTAGCAAAAAATAGCGAAATGCAAACAAAAGGAGAAACAACAATGGGTAGTAGAATTGTTAAAGAAGGCTTGACCTTCGACGACGTGCTTTTGATTCCGCAGGCTTCTAACGTGTTGCCTTCGGACGTAGACCTTACAACCAAGCTCACCGATGGGTTAAAGCTTAATTTGCCCCTCATCAGCGCGGCTATGGATACCGTTACCGAGAGCCGTATGGCGATCGCAATGGCGCGTGAAGGTGGTCTTGGTATTATTCACAAGAATATGTCCATAGAAGAACAGGCTGCGAACGTTGACAGAGTTAAACGTAGCGAACACGGCGTTATCACTGATCCGTTCTTCTTGCACCCCGAAAATTCGGTTAAGGACGCAGTTGCGTTGATGGAACAATACCGTATTAGCGGTGTGCCTATCACTACGCACGACGGTAAGCTCGTTGGTATTTTGACCAACCGTGACTTGCGTTTTGAAAACAACTACGAACAACCCATTTCTAATATTATGACCAAGGAAGGGCTCGTTACCGCGCCCGAAGGAACTTCGCTTGAAGAAGCTAAGTATATCCTTGGTAAGCATAGAATTGAAAAACTCCGTATCGTGGACGAGTACGGCTATCTTAAAGGCCTTATCACCATTAAGGATATCGAAAAATCTATTCAATACCCCAACTCCGCTCGTGACGAAAACGGCAGATTGCTCGTAGGCGCGGCGGTAAGTACGGCTGCAAACGTTCTTGATAGAGTTGCTGCGCTCGTTGACGCGCGCGTTGACGTTATCGCTATCGACACGGCGCACGGTCATTCCGCAGGCGTTATTAAAAAGGTTGAAGAAATCAGAGCGAAATTCCCTAACCTTCCTATTATCGCAGGTAACGTTGCAACCGCAGGCGCAACCGAAGCGCTCATTAAAGCAGGCGCGGACGTCGTTAAAGTTGGTATCGGTCCTGGTTCGATTTGTACCACGCGTGTGGTAGCAGGTATCGGTGTTCCCCAACTTACCGCAATTATGGATTGCGCGGAAATGGCGGATAAATACGGCAAGAGAATTATTGCAGACGGCGGTATTAAATATAGTGGCGACATCGTTAAAGCGCTTGCTGCAGGCGGTAGCGCGGTTATGGTTGGTTCGCTTCTTGCAGGTACTTTGGAAAGCCCCGGTGAAGTTGAACTTTACCAAGGCAGAAGTTATAAAGTATATAGAGGTATGGGCTCGCTTGGCGCAATGGCGGCAGGTAGTAGCGATAGATATTTCCAAGAAGGTACGCGTAAATTCGTACCCGAAGGTGTGGAAGGCAGAGTGCCTTATCGTGGCTCTGTAGCGGATATTATTTACCAAATGAAGGGCGGTCTTCGCTCGGGTATGGGTTATTGTGGAAAGGCTACGATTGAAGAACTTCGTACGAGTTCGGAATTCGTTCGCATCACGAATGCGAGCTTGGTTGAGAGCCATCCCCACGATATTTCCATCAGCAAAGAAGCGCCGAACTACTCTCAACATTAAGGCTATTTAGCCCCTTATAAAAAAGCAACTTCAAGATCTTTTTGGATTTTGAAGTTGTGATATTTTAGTCCGTAAATATACGAGAGGGTGGGGGCAGGTACGAGAGTTTTGCGTTTTTCAGGCGGATTTTTTGATGAATTTGCTATTATAAATTTGTTATAAATTTTTTTTAAGATATAAGGAGAAAACTATGGATTGTAATAAAAGACCGGAGTCTATGCAAAGAATTACGACGATTGAGCTTGCAAATGCGTTTATCGACGAGCAAGTAAAGGCTGTTCGTGAGCAAGTTGGCAATAAGAGCGTATTGCTCGCATTGTCGGGCGGTGTGGATAGTTCCGTCGTTGCTGCGTTGCTTATTAAGGCAATCGGCAAACAGCTCGTTTGCGTACACGTTAATCACGGCTTAATGAGAAAGGGTGAAAGCGAACAAGTAATTGAAATTTTCAAAAACGGCTTGGATGCTAACCTTATCTATATCGACGCAACGGACCGTTTCCTTGAAAAACTTGTGGATGTTGCTGATCCTGAAACCAAGAGAAAGATTATCGGCGGAGAATTCGTGCGCGTGTTTGAAGAAGAAGCTAGAAAGCTTGAAGG
>JAZQZK010000226.1:0-5221 GCA_045634025.1 Candidatus Scatosoma sp. | reverse complement strand
CCCTTCTATTTTCCTATAATGTAGCGCGTGCGCGGAGACTTCCATAACCACGTATTCTAGCCCTAACCTTAGCATATCGGCAAGCGTTCGATATAGAAAAATCGGGTCGGGAGTCGTGAGTTCGGGCGCGATGTATTTTTTATCGTAAACAATACCGAGCGTACCGATTACCCCCACCTTTTTCCCTGCCGATTTTAAGATGTTTGAAAGCATATACGAGCAGGTTGTTTTTCCGTTCGTGCCAGTTATTCCGATAACTTTAAGTTTTTTAGACGGCTCGCCGTAAAACGCGTTTGAAAGCAAGCTCATGGCAAGCCTTGAATCTTCAACCACGATTTGAATTCCGTGAACGTCGAGTTTCCTTTCCGTGACTACTGCAACCACGCCCTTTTCAAGCGCTTCTTCCGCGTAGCGGTGGGAGTCCACCCGCTCGCCTTTGATACAAATGAAGATATCGCCTTTCTTATAAATTCTACTATCCGCGCAAAGCCCGAAAACTTCAACGTCAGTAGCCTTACCGTCTGAGTAAAGTTTATAGTTTTTTAATGAAGATAAGAGCGTGGATAATTTCATTTTGCACCCCTTTTTCGTTGTTTATTTATTGTATTCCTAAAAACGCAAAGGTATGTTTATTAAACAAAAAAAGCCTTTCACGAAGAAAGACTTTTTCCTTTTTAGTATTGTATTTTATTTTTATAAACCCAACCAGTTAAGCAATTCGCTTGCTTTATTTTCCTGCGTTTCATCAACGGACGCGTTGACGCTAAAATTCTTTAATACCCTTTTATTGTCTTTACTGAAAAGGTGATGAAACCAACGCGCGACTTGGCAAAACGGGAACAACCATTTATGTTTTTTCAAGATAGGATAAGTGTGCTTTAATTTATCGTAGGGTTTGAAAATCCTACTCCAAATATACTTAAACTTTCCGCCTTCTTGAGAACGCTCGACGGCGATTCTATTACTTGCGTTGCCATAGACGCCACCCGTCAATAAATACTCTTCTAAAGCGCTGGTAATTTCGTCTATTTCCCCATCGTTAACCCAGAATTCAGCGAGTTTGCGCGCTTCTTTCGTGAAGGTTAAAAGGTTGCACTTTTCAAGTAAACTATCAAGCTTTGCTTTATCGAAAGTGAAATTCTCGTCCAAAATCCAAAGGTCGAGAAAAGGTTTTATACCGCAACCGCCGTTCAAGATATGCTTGCTCATATGCACAACGTGGAAGAAATAGAAAAACTCGTTGCTCATTTTCAGACGATAACCTAAATCGTCACAAGGCACGCATTCTTCAAAAATGCCGTCCAAAATCTTAGACGCTTCAAGATTGACACAGTCTTCTAACAAGCTATAATGCAATTCTAAATGCACGCCTGACGGAGAATATAAGGACTCGTCGTGGGAGTCGCTAGATTCGTGGCTATAATCGAGCTTTGAAATAAGCGCGTTCATTGCCTTTTTAAGGTCTTCACTCTTGACTAAAATATCAATATCACAACTCGTACGCATCCAAGCCTGCGGATAATAATCGCGTAAAATCGAGCCTTTTAAGGGGATATACGCTATTTTTTCTTGAGTTAAGACTTCGCAGATTTGGTCAAATTCATAGCGTTGTTGCTCGTAACGATAAATCGCCATATTGCGTTGTTGTATAAAGATTTTACGCTCGGGAGAGCCGTCTATCAATAGCCCGTTTTTATCAAGAGCGTCGGCTAGCAAATGCGTAAGGTCGTGGGATTTTGATAGCTTATAGAGCCGTTTAAGCATTTCAGGCGTTATTAAGTTTTTAATCTCTTCGCTTATCTTTTCGCCTTTAAGTTCTTGACGAATAAGCGCGAACGCTATTTTAACGGCTTGCATTTTCTTTACCTTTACCTATCTTAATTTTCTTAAGTATATCTTATCATTTTTAGACAAAGATGTCAATATATAAAAGGGTATTTTTATAAATTTAAATAGATAATCTTACAAAACCCCGACTGCTTGCAAGAGATAGTTAACACAAGCAATCGGGGTTAATTTATTGGCTTGGGGGGATATTTTTCAAGGCGATTATTCCTTCGAAAATCTCTTTTGCGCAAGGCGCGGCGACAACCGAGCCGTAATACGCGCCATTTGGTTCGCCAATGATTACGAGCGCTAGATATTTGGGTGCATCCGAAGGGAAAAACCCTACGAACGACGAAACGTATTTCCCTGCCGCAATTCGTCCGTTTTCGTATTTTTGCGCAGTACCTGTTTTCCCTGCTACCTTGTACCCTTCGACGTACGCTTTCTTACCGCTACCTTCCGTCACGACACCTTCAAGCATACTCGCTAATATCTTGGACGTTTCTTCACTCACCGTTCTATTCTTCAAAATAGGTTTATACTCTTCTTTTACGTACCCGTCGTCGGCGTAGATTTTCTTGACGAGTCTCGGCTCATAATAGTACCCGCCGTTAATCGTTGACGCGGTCGCGAGCGCTAACTGTATAGCGGAAACGGCTATCGTTTGACCAAAGCCTATACGCGCCAAATCACAATTCCGCACCGTTTTTTCCGCCATCAATAAGCCGTAGGCTTCGCCGTTGAAGTCTATACCCGTTCGCTTGCCTAAATTAAAGGCGGAAAGGTAATCGTAAACCGTTTCCTTGCCAAGCGAAAGCGCGATATCGGTAAAACACGGATTGCAACTATTGTTCAAAGCTTCCGCAAGTGTTTGATTGCTGTGCTTGCCGTTCGCGTGGTTGTTCCAGCACTTTACCGTCGTTCCGTCCACCGATCGAGTTCTTGAGCTTGAAAAGACGTGTCTTATTGAGAACGCCCTTTTGTTTCCACGCAAGTTTTCTTCTATATTGATTGCCGAAGTTAAGACTTTGAAGGTTGAGCCCGGCTCGTAAACGTCGCTTACCGTCTTGTTTCTTGAAAGGGTGTTTAGCGTAGAGATATCGTCTCTTGGAATTTCGTTGAGATTGTAGGAAGGATAGTTTGCCATCGCCAAAATCTCAAAGGTGTTCGGGTCTATTACGATACATTCCGCGCTTGTCGGCGAATATTCCTTCGCAACCTTTTTAAGGGTGTTTTCAACGAGAGTTTGTATGCCGTAGTCGATAGTAAGCGAGATGTTATAGCCGTCTTCTGCCGGCAAATATGCCGCAACTGCGTCTTTGAGCTCGATACCGACTAAATCCGTTTCATATAAGAGTTCGCCTTTTTTGCCAGAAAGCGTTTGGTCGTAGTATTTCTCTATCCCCGTCACGCCGATATTGTCCGAAGACGTAAAGCCCAAGACTTGGCAAAGCGTGTCGTTTCTTGGATAAGTCCTAGCGTTGTCTCTTGAATAGTAAACGCCGTCGATAGAAAGTTTTGCAAGCTTTGAAATTTTTGACTTATCTACTTTTTTGGCAACGGTTATTTCCGATGCTTTTTTCTTGGTTAGTTTTTCATACAAGGCGTTCTCGTCAATTTCTAAAACGTTAGAAAGTTGCTTTGCCGTAGAAGCTTTGTCCTTTACTGCGTTTCCGCGGACGAATACTGTGTAAGCCGTTTGGTTTTCGACAAGCATCGCGCCGTTCCTGTCCGTGATATCGCCACGCTTTGCAATTATAGGGATTTCTCTAGTCCATTGGTCCAACGCTTTATATAAAAGCCAGTCCTGCCAAATTACTTGCACGTAAAGGTATCTGCCGAGAATAAATAAAAAAAGAAAGGTTATTGCCATGATGACGGCGAATAACCTCTTTCGTAAAATTGATATTGAAAAATGTTCGTTTTGGGTTTTGATAACGCGCCTCCTTGCAAGGAGTTCGCTACGCTTAGTCTTCTTTTACCATTCCGTATTTTTCCGCAAACTCTTCAATCGCTTTCTTAGAAGTTTGACGAGCAATCTTTTCTTGCAAGTCCAAATCTCTTGCCACGAGTTCTTGTTGTTTTTGTTCGAGCGTGGAAAGATAGCTTGCCTTTTGATTGATAATTTCCGTATTGATAGAAATTATCGTAAGCATCATCACGATAACCGCTGCAAAGACCGCCGCGACCGTTTTAGCGAAACTGCTAAGTACGGCAACTTCTTCGCGCATGGCGTTTTCTACGACAACCGCTTGGGGTTGCGCGGGTTCAACGATGCTTTCAACGGGCTCTACGACTGCGTTGTTACGGATAGCGCGGTCAAGCGTTTCTGCCGTAAACAACTCGGAAGTGACGCGTTCGCGCGGAAGCTCGGACGGACGTTCTATCGTGAGTACGTTCGCGTTGGATTGCAAGCTGGCTCTTTCTTGTTCGATTGTTTCAAATTGACGGCTTTCAAGGTCGCGCAAAAGACGGTAGTTTTCGCTTATTTGCGAATTATGTAATAACTCCGCTTGCTTTGCGGACATCGTTGGCGTTTTTGTTTCTAATAGCGTAGCCATTTTCCTGCTCTCCTTATCTTATTAAACAATCCGTTCCGCTATTCGCAATTTTGCGCATTTACTCCTTGAATTGTTTGAAAGTTCTTCTTTGGTCGCCGTTATCGGCTTGTTGTTGACGATGCGTATTTCTGGCTTCTTACCGCACACGCACATCGGGAAATTAGAAGGACACTCGCAAGGGCGTTCCATTTTCTTGAACGCTTCTTTGACAATTCTGTCTTCCAAGGACTGGAAAGTGAGAATGGCGATTCTGCCACCCTTTTTCAAGCGCCTTGTAAGTGAATATACGAGCTCGCTCAATCCGTCAAGCTCGCCGTTTACCTCGATTCGTAACGCCTGAAAGCTTTTTCTTTCTATCGGCGCGCCGAAATGAAACTTTTTGGGAATACTCGCTCGGATAATATCCGAAAACTCCCCTGAAGTCTTCAAAGGCTTGTCCTGTCTATATTTTACTACGTTGCGAGCAATTTGCTTTGCAAAAGGCTCTTCACCGTAGTCTTTTAAAATTTTAGCTAACTTCTCTTCGCTATATGTATTTAAGATCCACTCTGCCGTTAGGTCGGAAGACTGGTCCATTCTCATATCGAGGGGAGCGTTTGAGGCTCTGTACGAAAAGCCACGCTCCTCGTCGTGGATTTGATGCGAGGATATTCCGAAATCGAGTAACGCTCCATCGATTTTTGATATCTGAGCTTCTACGAATACCTTCTCGAAATTCTTGTAATTTGATTTATAAATAACAAACCTACCATTAAATTCACCTAATCTCTTCGTTGCGGCGGCGATTGCTTCATGGTCTAAATCCGTTGCAATCAACCTGCCGTTATTCGAAG
>JAZQZK010000225.1:0-2787 GCA_045634025.1 Candidatus Scatosoma sp. | reverse complement strand
ACTTCAATGCGTTTGCCGTCAATAATCGGCTCGCCCGTTTGACAAGCGCGTAAAATCAAATGCTGTTCATCGGGTTGTGCTTTCGGGATATTCCCAAACTCAATATTTTGTTCCTTGGAAATAGCACGAATTTTGAAATTTTTGCTTACGAGAAATGCGCTAAACGCGATAAGCTCGTCAAACTTGCCGTAGCTGTCAACGATAGCGGATACGTTCTCGTCGGGGGAATAGGTTGTAATGCGATAATAGTTTTTCATAATATTTACTCCTTTGCCTTATGCGGCGATTCTTTCTAATTGTTGATTTGCGTGCGGTAACCACTTCTTATTAACAAACTCAATAACCTTGTCATCGGGTTTGTCGTTGTCATAAGCGTAGCATTGCAAGATTTTCTTTTCCTTAATGGAATATTCAAGCGTAACGAACGGCGTTTGTAAATCATCGAATTTGCGAACGAAGAAGATAAGCGTTTCTTCACGCGCCATTTTCTTGTCATAACCTCTGCGCCCAACGCAATGGGATAAAGCGTTGCCTTCTCTGACAAGCTCGGCAGGCGATTTTGCGATAAATACGGCGTAGTGGTTTTCTTCCGAAAACCCGTCCATAGGCAAGTATTTTTCAGCGGCACGCATAAAGTTTTTGATAAGCTCGCGTTTTTCTTTGCGTAATTGCTTTGCTTGCTCTTTCTTCGCCTCGCGTTCCCGTTCAATGCGTATTGTTTCTGCTTCATCAATGCGGATATCGTGCCAACGCTTAAAATCTTTCGGAAAACGGATTAAAGGATTGTTTAAGTCCAAGTCAAGATATTCGCAGGCGTTGACGTAATCGTAATAAAGCGACGGTTTTATTTGCTGTTTATCAAGATATGCAAAAAGCTGTTTATAACCGTTTCTATTGCCCTTACGCATTATGATTTTTACGATTTTCTTTCCGTAGTAATCGTGGGAAAAGCTGTGTTTGCGTTCCTCAAATTCCTGTACGGATTTAATGTTTTGATTATGCTTGTATGCGTCCACAAGCGCGGTGCAATAATACCAACCACGCGACATATTCTCGTCCTTGTTCGCCATAAGCCATTTATGGAAGGATTTATCCTTTTGCAATACGCGTAAAATGGTTTTGGAAGTTGCATAATGTTCCAAGCCGCTTTTCAATAAATATTCAGCTTCGGGAAATTGCTCGTAAAGCCGTAAGCAACCCAAAATATTTGTGCTTTGAAATTTATCGTAAGGACAGTATTTATATTCGGGAAAGCGTTTCAAGAAATCGAGATTAACAACGGGAGCGTAGGGATCGAAAAGCGACGTGTCGTTTTCGTACCATACGCTATCCTCAAAGTCTTTCGCTTTTTCGCTTGCGCCGACGTCGTACCAACCCACAACGTAACCTGCAATTTGATAAAAGCAAAGGTCTTTTACGTAGCTTATATCCGAGCGTAACGAGTGGACGGCAACCTGCTTGCAATACCACTTTCTATATTTATGCCGAACGGCAACGGTAACTTTGACAAGCTCGCCTTTCCATACGGCAAGATAGGCGTAAAATCTGCTATTTCCGCAGGGCGTTTCATAACGCTGCTTGTCCTTACGCTTGATAATAGCAAGCATATATTGGGGGATAGGTTTAATATCTTTTTGGGTAATCATCTTAAATGTCCTCCTCGTGGATAGTCAGTTCATCACCGAAAATTTCAATGAGTTTGCAAAGCGCGGACGATTCAAACGCTTTTGTGCGTTCTTTCATATCGGTAAACTCGCTTTCGTCCGTTTCGTCTATTTCAACGACTTTGGGTTCTTCTTTCGCTATGCGGTAAAGCGTTGCTTCGTTGCTTTCCACAACGACAAGCTGGCGTTTCTCGGCAATCTTCTTGAAATAATTGTCCGAAGCGTGGTACGGAAAACCGACCATCGGCACGCGTTCTTCAAGTCCGCAATCGCGCCCCGTTAAGGTAAGTTCAAGTTCATTTGCAAGCATTACCGCGTTATCCCCAAATACTTCAAAAAAATCCCCAAGCCGGTAAGCAATTACCGCCTGGGGATATTGTCTTTGAAAGCCTATGTATTTTTGATATAACGGGGAAAGTTGTTGAAAGGGTACGGTTTTCTTTTCTTTGACGGGTTCTAAAATTTCGCCCGTTTCTTTGTCGATTTTCATATCCGTTTCAGCTTCTTCATCGGGCGTTTCGTCAATCACTTCTTCAACCGTTTCTTCGTCGGCTTTATCGTCCGTTTCCATCATATCGAAAAGTGAAATTTGAGCCTTTTTAGGCTTCGGTTTTTCTTGAATGACGGGAGCAGGTACGGGTTTATACACGGGTTTCGGTAGTTCATACTTCGTACCGTCTTCGTTGTAAAGCGTACCTTCAATATCGTTGTCGCCAAAGTAGTCCACAGCCCACATAAACACGGTATCGTCTTCCGTGTAGTCGTCGCCATTCTCACGCGCCTTTTTACACGCATACGCCCAAAAGCCGTCTAAATCTTTCTTGTTGATAAGCGTTTTTCCGTCTTTCTCAATACGCACGCCGTTGTTGATTTTTTCAGCGAAAACTGCGCTTGCGTTCTGCTCCAAATACTCTTTTATCCGTTTTTGAGAGCCATTTTTTGTTTCAAGATTTAATGCAATCATTGTCTTGCTCCTTTTAATAAATTTCAATCAAGCCTTCGCTGTACTCGTGTACGTAATAATCACCGAGATATTTGCCATAGGCTTCAAAGTCGAAAAAGTCTTGCAGGCTTTCGGGGATTTCTCTATCGTAACCGCACGAGGAAAACATTTCCCGTCCGT
>JAZQZK010000224.1:0-6375 GCA_045634025.1 Candidatus Scatosoma sp. | reverse complement strand
ATTGTTTGCATTAGCGCACGAAATCACTCATTATTATCAATGCTATTTTTTAGAAGATGAAAAAAGAACGAACAGGAGTTTGGAAATAGAAGCGAATAAATGGGCTAATTATATTCTTGATTTATATTTTAATTAATGCTTTAACCATCTTCAAAAATCCAATTTATCGAATTGTTAATTTTTGTGGGGATTTTTAAAAGTGTAGCACACTATACTTAACAAAGTTAAGTTGTGTGTTTTTGTAAGCAAAAATGAAAAGACTAACGAAAACTTCGTTAGTCTTTTATAATGTATTAAAAATCCCTATGGGATACGCCATTAGTGGTTGCTCTGTTTTTCCGTATCTATACAATTATTTAATATTTGTCACGCTTTTGTAACGCATAGAGAGATATACTACGCGTAAAGCGTTAAAAATGCTAAGGGAATAGTAGATTTGCGTGAAAATAGTATAAAATCTATTTGCAAAATTATTTTGAAATGTTATAATACTATATGTAAAAGCAAATCTTTTAGGAGATGCGGTAATGCAAAAGAAAGAAACAAAGTTTGATTTTTTGAATAAAACAACGCTGATAATCGTTGCAATTTTGCTAATGTTTTTATCGGCGGTTACCTTGGTGTGGCAGGGAAATAAAAATAGTACGCAATCGGTTCCAGCAATGCTCGCGCAGGTGTATTTTGACGGCGAGTATCGTATCGCTGACGGAGAATGGCAAGAAATTAAAGAAGGGGAGCATATCTCTTCTACGAAAGGCGACGTTACGTTGCGTGGCAAATTCCATATGTTGACTCCAAACGGAGAATACATAGGCGTTTATTCGGACGAGATTCCTATTGCTTTTTACACAAACCATATAAATTTAACCTTCTACGTAGACGGGAAACCTTACGTAATAGACCGTGAAAATCCTATGTTTGGGAAATCTACTTGTGGGGTGGCTTGGACGGCGCATGCATTCGGAAAAGTCGAGAACGATATTGAGATAGTCGTGCATAATCCGCACAATTTCGGCAACGAAAACGCGATAGACGAAATGTTATCGAACGTAGCGTTGTGGGCAGGCATTGACTTTGAAAAAAGCGTACTAGATAGTGGTGCGTCGCAAAGAAACCTTGGTGTTGCGCTCATGATAGCGTCCATTATGTTCTTAGGTACGGCGTTATTCTCGTCGCTTATCCACGTTAAGAACGGCAAATTTATATGGCTACTCGGCTTGATTATACTTTTTGCAGGGTTATACCTTACCTACAATTCCTTTGGTATTTCTTTCTGGAGCGAATCAATATTCTCTAACACTACGATACTTGGTATCTCAATGATGCTATATATGTTTTTCGTTACCACGCTTATTGCGTCATCGTTTAGGGTAACGAGAAAAGTAGGGTTTATCACGTGCATAGCTTTGAGCGTTGCCATTTTGTTTTTCTTCTTATTGTCAACGATAACGAACGTGCTCTTCTACGATACGTTGCCGTACTGGGTAATAATACAAAGCATTGCGAACGTGGTGCTAATGATCTCGCTTATAAAGGAATTAACGCACGCAAGCGGTCAAGACAAATTTGTTTATATCGGCGCGTTTTTACCTTTAATTTCGTTTAGTGTGGACTCGTTTGCAACGTATTTAGGCGCTTGGGAAGGCGGATTTGTAAGCCGATTCGTCTTCATAATGCTGTTCGTTGTGGCGATGGTGGTAATGCTTAGGATTATTCCACGCAGTATCAACGCGCTTGCAAAGTCCAAAGAACTTGAAAATGAAAAGCTTGTACTCAAAACACAGCTCACGGAAAGCCGTGTTTCAACGATGATGAGTCAAATCCGTCCGCACTTTATTTACAATACGCTTGGCAGTATTGAGCAACTTTGCGAGATAGACCCGCCCAAAGCAGGGGAACTTGTGCATAATTTTGCGAAATATTTACGTGGGAATTTTGGCGAGCTAGACAACCCGAAACCTATTTTAATGTCGCAAGAAATGCAACACGTGCACCATTATATAAGCATTGAAAACGTGCGTTTCCCCGATATGACGTTCACGTTTGAAATGAAGTCTAACGACTTCCATATCCCTGCTTTAACCATTCAACCGATTGTAGAAAACGCCATTAAGCACGGACTTATGAAACTTTCCGAAGGTGGAGAGATAAAGGTCGTTTCCTATGAAACGGACGATAGTTATTGCGTTTTGGTAGAAGACAACGGCGGTGGGTTTGATACGAGCGTGTTGCTTGATGAAAGAAAACACGTCGGTATTCGTAATATTCGCGGCAGGTTGCAAGCAATGGTAAACGGTACGCTTGAAATTGAAAGTACCGTTGGCGAAGGAACGAAAGTGTTAATCACGATACCAAAGGAGGAGCAGAAATGATTGCAATAGCAGTAGATGATGAAGCGTTGATGCTTCGCGCGTTGGTGCAGGCGATCAGCGTTTCGCCTGATATTACTGGGGTTTTTAAATTTTCGGACTGTGAAAAAGCCTTAGATTTTGTTAAAGATAATCCAGTAAACGTTGCCTTTTTAGATATCAATATGCGTGGTATGGGCGGACTCGCTCTTGCGGAAAAAATCATTGCGGTTCAGCCTAATTGCAAGATCGTATTTTGCACGGGCTATGAAGAATATGCAATTCCTGCGTTTAAGCTCCACGCGTCGGGTTATTTAATGAAACCTATTTCCGCAGAAGACGTGCAGAGCGAAATTGATAATATCAAAGGTCTTCGCAAGAAAGAGAAATTGCTTACCGTACGATGTTTTGGGAATTTTGAAGTTTACGCGCAGGAAGAAACCTTGCAGTTTAAGCGTTCAAAAACCAAAGAATTATTCGCCTTTCTCATTGATAGGAAGGGGGCAGGTATGACTGCAAAGCAAATTTGCGCCGTTCTTTTTTCCGACGATACCGACGATACTAAAAACGTAGCCTATATCCGTCAGCTTGTACTCGATTTGAAAAACACGCTTAAAACGGTTGGCGCGGAGAGTGTTTTATGCCACGATACGCCCTATTATCGAATGGATACAAGTTTAGTAAAATGCGATTATTTTAACTACTTGGAAACGGGCAAACCCGAATTCCACGGCGAATATATGTCGCAATACAGCTGGGCGGAAGAAACCTGCGCAATGTTACAATTTAAGAAATAAATGAAAAACGGTAGAAAAATTTCTATCGTTTTTTATTTTGTAACGCTTTTGTAACGCAAATCAAGGTACAATGATTAAAAACTTTTCGTAAATTCGTCAAGGTTGGAAGACGTCAATGCAGAGAAAATCGGGTTAAAAGTAGGAGTTAGGTATGGGATTTATTGAAAATTTTATTATATCGGCTACGAAGTTCAAAATGAGAAATTCCTTTAATTCGGGAGACGTGAAAGAAGTTTCTTCGGAAGGCTTAATTGAACATAGAGATATTTCCTATCAAAATCGCGCAGACAAAGAATTGCTTATGGACATCTTCGAGCCGATCGTTGAGAAGGGCGTGGAATTACCCGTTATTATCAATATCCACGGTGGCGGACTAATCGGTGGCAGTAAAAATCTATCGGTAGGTTTTTGCCGTCAGCTTGCTAAACGCGGATATTTGGTCTTTTCCCTTGAATATCGGCTTATACCCGAAGTCCGTGTTTACGAGCAGTTTGACGACGTTTGCGCAGGAATGGACTGTATCGGCAGAAAACTTGTGGAATTCGACGTTGACTTCACAAGAATTTATATGGTCGCGGAAAGCGCGGGCGCGTACTTGGCAACCTACGTTGCCGCAATGAAACGCTCGGAGGCGTTACAAAAGGCAATAGGCTATAAGCCTACGAAAATGGTGTTTAGGGCTATAGGTTTGATTAGTGGAATGTTCTACACCACAAGAAATGATTCGCTTGGCAGGTTTTTATCCCGTTCCATTTACGGAAAGGACGCGCGCAGTATCGCAATGGCGGAATATACCAACCCCGAACACCCTGAAATCATCCATAATATTCCGCCCTGCTATCTTATCACGAGCAAAGCGGATATGCTTGAAAGATATACGCTCGATTTCGCAGGCGAGCTTGGTAATAAAGGGGTAGAACACCATTTAAGACACATGGGAAGCGATCCTAAACTCTTGCACGCCTTCCCCGTTCTTAACGCTACCTTGCCCGAAAGCGAAAGAGTGATCGACGAGATTATAGACTGGTTCAAAAAACACGAGCCGTAATAATTTATTTAACAAAACAAAATTTTTTTAATATTTTTTTAATTTTGTAACGCTTTTGTAACGCAGGGGCTTGTTATACTGTGTATGCAACGACACAAACTTGTTTTTTCGTTTTCTCTAAAAGACGAAGAATAAAGGATACTGTCAAAAACTAAAATTTGTAAAAGGAGATTTACAACTATGAAAAAGATGACAATTTTAACCTTCTTGCTCGTGTTCGTTTTAGCTCTTGCATCTTGCGGAACCGCAAAACCTACGCAGCTTGGCACGTCCGATTTTACTATCGTTCTCCCTAGGGGCTACGCATCGGTAGAAGATGATTTTGATGAGGATCAAGTTGCCTATTTCTACAAGGACGACAACAGTATTGATTTTGACGTTTATCAATGGGAAAAAGGCGATGAGTACACTTTGGAAGCCGAAGCAAACTATTTCGCTTCTGAATACGGCGCTACCGCCGAAGCGGTTGTGGTAAACGAAATCAACGGGTGGAAATACGTTTCCTTGGAAGCTTTTGAAGGTAACACCTACACCGTCGTCAACTATATGTTTGAAGATGACACCTACATTGTAGAGCTTAGCTTTTGGACGATTGCAACCGAATCGGAATACAAAGCCGTTGACGAAATTATTAAAACTTTGAAGAAAAACTGATTTTGAAAGTCGGTTGTAATTTTACATATTCGACAATAAAACAATAGTGGCTTATTAATAAAACTCAAGTTTTTTTGGAAATTAATATATTTTTAATCTGGCGTAAATTAACGCCAGATTTTTTTGTTATTTTGTTTATTTTGTAACGCTTTTGTAACGCAGGGCTTGTTATACTGTGTTGTGTAACAACACAAACTCATTGCGTACACGAAAAAAGGTTCCGAGCAGATGATAAAATATTGTTACGGGAAAAGGAGAATAAGAAAATGAGAAAGATCAAGTTTTTTATATGCGTAGTTTTAGTTACTATGTTGACTTCGATTTTAAGCGGTTGCGCGGCAGTGGTGCTCGTACCAAAGGTAAAAGAAGGCCGTTTTAATTTTTCGGTTACTTACGAGATAAACGGCGAAGCAAAAACATATTCAGGCGTGTACGTTTGCGAGTATGACGGGGCGTATAAAACACTTGTCGGTGAGGGCATCGACTGGGAAGGATATATCGAAAATGGTGAGGAAAATTGTGTGATACCTATCCAAACAAACGAAGACGGCATTATTTATATTGATTTGTATTTCGTTCCAGAATATTTTATGGGTGACCCCGACGCCATTTTGTACGACGTTCCAGCTCCAGCTTTATACATAGTTTATCATAGTGATGACCCAGAGGTATCCAGTTACGAAACAGACCAAGAGATTCTTGCAGAAAAATACGGTGTAAGAATTATCAGTTACGATTACGCTGACCCTATCGAAAACGAGTTTGAAGAAAAATTTACTTTTGTTGATTTTGAACCGACGATAAATTGATAGCGAAAATATAAAAAACAAAAGGAGAAAATAGTATGATTAAAAACAGAACGGCGCAACTAATATTTCAAACGATTTACTGCACGCTTGGTTTTGTGGGCGTGGTGGCAAGTTTTGGTATCTTCGACGATATCACCAACATTCGTTGGGATTTCTACGTGCATTTCACGAATATTAGTAATTATTTCTGTCTTGGTATTATGGTTGCAGGGCTTATCCAAACGGCGAAAAAGAAAGAAGACAGCTACGTTTCCGCCGCGCCTATGCTCAAATTTATCGGCTTGCTTGGTATATTGCTTACCTTCCTTGTGTTCAATATCATGCTCGCAGGCGCGGAAGGTAGAAATCCTCAAGCGAACTGGAGAATCGGTAGTATCTTGGCACACGTGCTTTTGCCTATTTTATACATAGCGGACTGGTTCTTGTTCTACGAACGCAAACAAAGCAAATGGTATTATCCTATCGCGTCTATGGGTTTCCCCCTTGCGTACGTATTCTTCTTGCTTATTCAAGCGATCATTTTGAGATTTGACACGTCGATTCTTATCCCCACGACGACCACGCCGCTTATCTATCCTTACTTCTTCGTGAACCTTGAAACGCAGGGTCTTCCGAAGGTGCTTATGTGGATTGCTATTCTTTCCATTGCGTTCGTTGCGGTTGGATATGTCTTCTACGGACTTGATAGAGTCGGTAAGAAAAAATAAAAAATTAGGAGA
>JAZQZK010000223.1:0-4285 GCA_045634025.1 Candidatus Scatosoma sp. | reverse complement strand
CGACACTTTTTATGAATTTCTTCTTGAATATGCGTTACGCTGACCGTACAAAGATGGGTACCGCAGGAATATTGAGCAAGCGTTTGTGCAAGGTCAATTACCTTTTCCTTCGCTTGCATATTCCTATAAGGATAGCTATGGAAATGCAAGCAATCGACGTTCATACCACGCTTTGCCATCATATAGCCTGCAACGGGACTATCAATACCACCCGAAATCAAAAGCAAGCCTTTGCCAGCCGTACCGACGGGCATACCGTTCGCGCCTTCGAAAAACTCCCCGAATACGAGCGCCTTTCCGCCTTCACGGATATCGACGTACACCGAAAATTCAGGCTCGTGCACGTCCACTTTCAAATCGTGATAATAGGAAAGAAGTCTTCCGCCAAGCGCACGGCTAATCTCCACCGAAGTCATAGGGAATTTCTTGTCCCCACGATGAGAAACAACCTTGAACGTTCCCGTAGGTCTACATACGATTTTCGCCGTTTCAAAGATGGCGTCCATATCCGCGTCCGTTTCGTAGGCGACGCTCATAGTATGTATCCCAAACACCTTTTTAAGTCGCGTTATGATTTCTTCAATTTCATATTCTTCAAAATCAACGACAAGATAGCGTCCGCATTGTTTAAGAAGACGATGGGAAATATCTTCAAGCGCCCTTTCGATATTCTTTTCAAACGCGCGCTCGAAAAAGCCCCTATTTTTACCTTTTAAGAATAGTTCGGCATAGCGGATAATAATTACTTTTTTCATATCTTTCTCAATCCATTCTTGATTTTAATTCTCTACCAAGCTCGTTCAAGATACCAACGGCGGTACGCACTTCGTCTTCCGTCGTCTTATCGCAAAAACTCACGCGGAGTACGCCGTCTGCCGTCTTTTCGTCAAACCCGCAGGCAAGAATCACCCTACTATAACGATTTTTCGCGTTAGAAGAACACGCCGAGCCAGTACCTATAATCAAGCCTTTATCATTCGCCATGTGAAGGAGTATCTCGCCCCGTAATCCAACGGCGGAAACGCTCGTTACGTACGGCGTAGAATTTTCACCGGACAAAACCGTGTAAACGGATTTATCCAACCCGTCCGTCAGTATGCGTTTGTATTCCTTTAACCTTGCAAAATCTTCTTTCAAACTCGAAAACTTCTCTTGCGCGGCGAATGCAAACTGCATTATCCCAAACACGTTCTCCGTACCGCTACGTTTTCCGCTTTCCTGACCGCCACCGCAAATCAAAGGCGATATCGAAAGCGATTTTCTTTTAATGAGCGCGCCAACGCCTTTCAGTCCGCCGATTTTATGCGCGCTTATCGAATACAAATCCACTTCTTTTGCAAGCCTAAAAGGAATTTTTCCAAACGCCTGCACGCCGTCCGAATGGAAAATCACGCGCGGATTTTTCGCCTTAACGAGCTTCGCCAAACGATTGACGTCGTTTATCGCGCCCGTTTCGTTATTGACGTGTATTACCGACACGAAAGACGTTTTCGCATCTATAAGTTCAAGCAATTTTTCTTCGTTTACACTACCGTCCTTATTCAACGGCGCAAACCTTGCCTCGATAACGCCCCTATTTTTAAGCTCGACAAAGCAAGCGTGCACGGCGGAATGTTCTCCGCTCGTCGTAACGGCGTTACCACGCTTTGCAAAAGAGAAAATAGCGTGATTATCCGACTCCGTTCCACAGGAAGTAAACACGAGTTCGAAGTCGTTTTCCGAAGCCACGGAAGAAAGCAAAACCGAGCGTGCCTTTTTAAGCTCGCCCTGTAACGCATAGCCTTCCCTATACATTGCGGAAGGATTATAAAATTTTTCAAGTAAATAATTTTCCGCAAGGCGAAGGGCGTTTTCGTTTGGTTTCGTCGTCGCCGCGTTATCGAGATAAATCATAATTTGTTATTTCTTCTTTTTTTCTTGAGCTACGTAATCGCTTTCTAACGTGCTACGCTTTACGAATTTAAGAATATTGACGAGCATTTCTTCACGACACTCAAGCACGTAAAGTCTTTTCCCCGCAATATCGTTTGCGTATACGTACATAAAAAACTTACCCTTTGCAGGCTCTGAGTTCGGCGTACAAATAACTTCCCTATTCATCGTGTTTGCAAGTAAACGCGCGTAACTTTCGCTTTCAACGTCGCCAAGTTGCAACATATCTTCGGGTTGAATTCTTGTGATAAGTTTTCTACGGTTCACGTTAAATACCTTTACGATTCGAAGTTCGCCCGAAACAAAGGTATAATCGTAGCTGATATTTATTCTTCTCTTCAATAAGAACAACATAACCGCGCCCGAACCAAAGAAAAGGAACGCTAATAAACTCAAGGTAAACCAAGTTTGCAAATATTGATACGCCGCTAAACTCTCACCCGTTAAGCCTTCGCCTGAACCGAGCGGTATATTGTTAATCGCGCCGAAAAACGCAATGATCGTTACGACAAAGAAAACGTAGAAACCACCGTTGAGTAATTTATAAATTTTCTCGTCGCGAACAGCCTTTTGATTGACGGCGCATTCTTCGTATAAAACGTCCAAATTAACTCCTTTTCCGTCGCGCCCGAATGGACGCAACGGAACGTATTGCTCTTAAATTTCTAATTGACCTTCGAATACCGTCTTCACGCTACCCATAAGTTCCACTTCGCCGTTGGAATGATAGTTGACCGTGAGGTCCCCACCACGAAGTTTAACGGTTACGTTGGTATCCATTTCACAGTACCCGCAAAGTACCGCCGCCACAACCGCCGCCGCAGCGCCCGTACCGCAAGACCACGTTTCTCCGTTTGCGCGTTCCCAAACACGCATTTTTATCGTTGCCTTATTGACTACGCGGATAAATTCGGTGTTGATATGCGCAGGGAAGTACTTGGAATTTTCAAACAAGGGACCGACCTTCTTCAAAGGCACGGCGTCAACCTTATCCGAGAAGATTACGCAATGGGGATTACCCAAGTTCACCAAGGTAATTTCATAGTTTTCTCCGCCGATATTGACGGGTTTTTTAACGATTTTGTCTTCCTTCCAAACGCAAGGAATTTTTGCGCCTGCAAGCTCTGCCTTGCCAAGGTTTACGCTTGCGGAAGTAACCTTACCGCTCAAGGAATAAACCTTTACTTGATAGTTACCGTGCAAGGTTTCAATCGTCATTTCGTTACGGGAAACAATCTTCTTTTCATAGAGATATTTACCCACGCAACGAATAGCGTTACCGCCTACCGAAATTTCCGTACCGTCTTTATTGAAGATACGCATTTTCGCATCCGCAACCGAAGATTTTTCAATGAGTACGATTCCGTCGCCACCGATACCGTAATGACGGTTGACGTAGCTTACCGCAATCGACTCAGGACAGGTAATTCTGCCGTCTCTATTATCGAAATAGATATAGTCGTTTCCGCAAGACTGCATTTTGGTAAAGGACAAACGCAACTTCTCGCTACGCAATGCGTTGATATCTACGAGTTCGGTGTTGTCTTCGGTGAACTTACTTGCGATAATGTCCGCAAGCGCGTTTGCCGTATCGAGCGACGTAAGCACGGTGATACCAAGCAAAATCGCATGGTGATGCAAGCGGATGAAGTCGTTGATGGATTCCATATCCGTCTTACCAGTATATACGATATAATCGACTTTACCTTCGTCCATAAGCCGAATAAGCTCGTCCGTAGCGGAAAGCCTATTGACGACGTTGCAATCAAAGCCAAGGTCGGAGATAACCTTTGCCGTACCCTTGGTTGCGTACATCGTACAACCCAAATCCCCAAACTTCTTCGCAATCGTTACGATATCGAGTTTATCTTGGTCGTTTACCGTCATATACACGCCGACAGGGCGTTGTTCGGAGGGATGACACATCTTAAAGCCTGCGGAAACAAGCCCTTTAAACATAGCCTCTTCAATCGTTTTACCGATACCGAGAACTTCGCCCGTGGATTTCATTTGAGGACCGAGCTGAGAGTTTACGTCGTTGAGTTTTTCAAAGCTGAATACGGGCACTTTCACCGCAACGTAAGGTGAAGAAGGATACAAGCCCGTACCAAATCCAAGATTTTTGAGTTTTGCGCCTACGATAATTTTGGTTGCAAGCTCTACCATCGGCACGCCCGTTACTTTGGAAATGTAAGGTACGGTACGCGAAGCTCTGGGATTTACTTCAATAATGTAAAGCTGACCTCTGTAAATTAAATATTGGATATTGATAAGACCTTTCGTCTTGAGCTCTAACGCGAGTTGCGTAGAAACCTCGATAATCCTTTCGAGCATGCTATCATCCAAATTATAA
>JAZQZK010000222.1:0-1621 GCA_045634025.1 Candidatus Scatosoma sp. | reverse complement strand
AAAGTCTGTATTAGATTTTTTCCCGAATGAAAGAGGAGGCAACCCAATGAGAATTGCTTTTGCGGGCAATCCCAACAGCGGTAAGACGACCATGTATAACGCCCTAACGGGTATGAACGAGAAGGTCGGGAACTGGGCAGGCGTTACCGTAGAGAAGAAGGAACACGCAATTAAGAAAGGCTTGTATCACGGTGAAAGCGAGCTGATAGCGGTGGATTTGCCGGGCGCGTATTCTATGTCGCCTTTTACGTCGGAAGAGAGTGTAACGAGTGAGTACGTGAAGAACGAAAATCCCGACGTGATTATCAATATCGTGGACGCGACGAATTTGAGCCGTAGTTTGTTTTTTACGACGCAACTTTTAGAGCTTGGTATTCCCGTCGTCGTTGCGCTCAATAAAACGGACGTGAACAGGAAAAAGAAAACAAAAATCAACGTCAAGGCGCTCCAAGAAAAACTTGGTTGTAAAATCGTTGAAACGGTGTCAAGGACGTCGAGTGGCTTAAAGGAATTAATCGAAGTGGCGGTTGCAAGCGTTGGAACGGAGCAAAAAGCCGTTTACGTGGAAGGGGATATCGACCTTACCGATAAAAATGCCGTGGAAGAATCGGATAGAAAACGGTTTGCGTTCGTCAACGAGATTGTGAAGAGCGTAGAGAAGAGAAAGGTCTTCACAAAAGACAGGACTTGGCAGGACTCCCTTGATGCAATTTTAACGAATAAGTGGTTGGGGTTGCCGATTTTTGCCGTTGTGATGTTTCTTGTTTTTGGGATTTCGCAGGCGTGGTTAGGGCCTTGGATTGCCGACGTTTTCGTCGGTTGGTTGGAAACAGGGCAAGAGCTTGTTGCTAGCGCGCTTACCCCCGAAGGCGCGGACATGGGTATCTGGTCTTCGATTTTAGTGGACGGTGTAATCGGTGGCGTAATCGCCGTCGTTGGGTTCTTACCGCTCGTTATGGTGATGTATTTCTTGATAGCGTTGCTTGAAGATTGCGGGTATATGTCGAGAGCGTCCGTCGTACTCGATCCTATCTTCAAAAAGGTAGGTCTTTCGGGAAAATCCATTATCCCGTTCGTTATCGGTACGGGTTGCGCAATCCCCGGTGTTATGGCTTGCCGTACCATTCGTAACGAAAGAGAAAGAAGGGCAACGGCTATGCTTACGCCGTTTATGCCTTGTGGCGCGAAATTGCCCGTTATCGCATTGTTTGCAGGCGTCTTCTTCGGTGATTCCGCTTGGGTGGGCGTGACCATGTACTTCGCAGGTATTTTTATTATCTTGGGTTGCGCGCTTCTTATCAATCTCTTGACGGGGTATAAGAAGAAAAAATCCTTCTTTATTATCGAGTTGCCTGAATACAAACTCCCTAGCCTTTTAGGCGCGTGCAAGTCCATGATTTCGCGTGGTTGGGCGTATATCGTCAAGGCAGGTACGATTATTCTTATTTGTAACTTTGCCGTACACGTGATGCAGACGTTTGACTGGACTCTTAACGTCGTTGAAGCGGAACAGTCCATTTTACACGATATTGCAACGCCGTTTGCGTACGTGATTGCGCCCGTTATCGGGATTTGCGCTTGGCAACTCGCCGCGGCGGCGGTTACCGGTTTTATCGCAAAG
>JAZQZK010000221.1:0-2763 GCA_045634025.1 Candidatus Scatosoma sp. | reverse complement strand
TAAAATGGCGGATAACGCTGTAATCGCTGTAAATGAAAGCGCAGGCAAAATGATAAGCGAGGTTAATAAAACTAAGAAAGAAATTGAAAAGGTAAAAGACGATATCCATTTTGAAAGCGGATTTAGAAAGTTTATGTTTTGGATTTCACCCGTGCTAGCGATTGCGCAAACCATCGCACTTGCAATAGTGATATTTGGTTAAAAAATTTTCTCATACAGATATGAAATAGCTTGACTATCTCGTGATATCACGATATACTATAAATAAGTAAAATTTCAGGAGGGGTTTATGAACGTAGAAGAAATCATTAAAAAAGCGGAAGCGAACGAAGGGTTAACTGTGGAAGAGATTAAAATTTATCAACAAGCAGTGAAACCGAAAAAGCACGTTTACGGTAAATACGGTACGCTTGCGAAACAGTATATCGAAGAATATAACTTTGGTAAATTGTTAAGTTTAGCAGGGCATTTGCCTGAATACTTGCACGGCGTAGATAAAGCCGCCGAAGAGCTTTACGACGTTTTATGGGACAAACTTTCTAAAAGCGAACAGTATCGCCGAACGGGTAATTACTTGGAAGACGTTAAAAGAATTAACGCTATGAAACAAGTGATTGAAGAAGAGATTTTAAGCGAAATCGTTTATATTTAAGGAGAAAATACAATGGAAAAACAATTAACGCCAAAACAAAAGGCAAGAATTAAGTATGAAATCGTGCATAAGGAAGAGCGCGAACAGGCAACAAGACAATTTAACACGAGGCTTCCTGTGAAAGAGCACGATGAAATAATGGCTTTCTTAAAGAGAAAAAGAATTTCTAAAGTAGATTTGATTAGAATGGGATATCAAGCGCTACTGCAAGAAACGAAAGAAAGCAAATGACAGCGGAACAATAGCCTAGGCTATTTGCTTAATACACCCGTAATGCCGGGAATTGATAAGGAGAAAATATTGAAAGGGGAATCCGTACTTATCTTTCCGTTAAAAGTGCGGATACAACCCCCTAAAAATAAAAAATTAAGGAGAATTGAATTATAAGGAATTAAAATTAAAAGAAGAAAAATTGAATAGTGAAGTAGAAAATCAAGTTTATACTTCTTCCAAAGAGGTTGAAAAAGTCGATAAATCGAAAATAAATATGGAGGTGTTAAATAAAATCATCGCTTTTAAGATGTTGGAGATTATGCGAGAAAACGATATGATAACCGAGTATGATTATACCAAAATCGAAAAGAAGCGAAACCAATTTGGGGAAAGTGTAATAAAGCAAAATAAATTATTTAAAGGAGGCAATTTAACTTGATTGAAAACGGAATGGTAATGCCCACTAACGTTAATTTTAACAGGGCAAGGCAAAGAAGAGTGGTTTTCTATGGACGAGTAAGTACCGAGCACGAAGCGCAACTTTCGGCTTTAGAAAATCAAATGCAATGGTATGAGGACATAGCGGAAAGAAATCCTAATTGGTGTGTTATTAAAAGATATATCGATGAGGGGATTACAGGAACGCAAGCGAAAAAGCGACCTGCATTTTTAAGAATGTTGCAGGACGCAAAGGAAAAGAAATTTGATTTAATCGTAACGAGAGAAGTGTGTAGATTTGCAAGAAAAACGGTAGATACGCTTGTGGTTACGAGAGAATTAAAAGAGTACGGCATCGAAGTTTATTTCGTGGAAGATAATATTTGGACGATGGACGGAGACGGCGAACTTAGACTTACGATTATGGCAACGCTTGCGCAAGAAGAAAGTAGAAAGATTTCCGAGCGTGTTCGAGCAGGACAAAAAATCAGTAGGGACAAAGGCGTTATTTACGGCAATGGCAATATTCTTGGATATGACCGTGATAAGGCGACGGGAAACTACGTAATCAACGAAGAACAAGCGGAAACGGTGCGAATGATTTACGATTTGTACTCAGCCGGGAAAGGAATCTCGCAAATTCGTGACGAGATGATACGTCGAAAACGAAAAGATAGTTCAGGACTAGTTCGATGGGAAAATGCAAAGGTGGCTCGTGCGCTACATAATTCGGTGTATAAAGGATATATTGCGTATTTGAAAACAAGAAGAAATAATTTCTTAGACCAAAAGATTATTCTTAACCATGACGAAGATACGTATTTGTACGTAAAAGGCAACTTTGAACCGATTATTTCCGAAGAGCAGTGGGAACGTTGTAAACAGATAAGACTTCAACGCACAAGGTATAGCAAATTCCGCACGGAAAACGGAGAAGTTCTTCATAAAACGGGTATTCACGAAAGTGGCGACGGTTGGACGAAAAAGTTAAAGTGTAGATGCGGCTATAAAATGCGTAAAAACAAATGGCGCAAGAATAAAAACGGCGAAGTGATTTTTGGATATAAATGTTATAACCAACTCAACAACGGCTCAAAGCATCTTCGTGTTGAGGCAGGCATTGATGCTTCAAAAGCGTGCGACTTAAAAGAAATATGCGATTGGAAGTTAGAGATGATGGCAAGGTTTATCTTTGCAGGATTATGGGGGAGTAAGAAAGATATCTTAAACAACGTCTCGTCTTTATATCAAATCGGCGTATTTGAAGAATATCGAAAAGCGGCGGAAGTGAAAGCGACGGTTGACAAGGATATTGCGAAGTTAGACGAAAAACTAAAACGTCTAATGCGATTGAGACTCGAAGACGAAATTCCAAAAGATTCGTATTTACAACTCAAAAAGGAAATACACCAAGAGAAATTAGAACTTATGAATAAAAGGCGTATTCTTGACGCGGGAAT
>JAZQZK010000220.1:0-2594 GCA_045634025.1 Candidatus Scatosoma sp. | reverse complement strand
GGTGGGAGAAACCTACGTTCATTACAAGCTTGTTGCCTTGAACTTGTACTTTCCAACCTACACCTTTTACTTCCAACGCTCTTACGAAGCCTTCCGATACGCCCTTAACCATACCAGCAAGGAGCGCTCTGTAAAGACCGTGTTTTGCGTTCGTGTCTGCGCGATTGTCAAGCGCTTTTACGAGAAGTTCGTTGCCTTCGGTAACGATATCAATGTTACCTACAACTTCTCTCGATAATTCGCCTTTTGCGCCTTTAACGGTTACGACACCGTTATTGAATACTACCGTTACGCCCGCAGGAATTGCGATGGGCATTTTACCAATTCTCGACATTGTTATTTACCCTCCTCAATTACCATACGTAGCAAAGAACTTCGCCACCTACGTTAGCGGCCTTTGCTTGCTTACCGGTCATGATACCTTTGTTGGTGGATACGATAACCGTACCAAGTCCACCAAGTACTTTGGGCATCGTTGCAACGCCGCTGTAAGTACGCAAGCCGGGCTTGGATACTCTTTGCAAACCGTTGATAACCGATTTCTTTTCGTTATATTTAAGCGTAACTGCGATTTTGCCGTTGTAACCGTCTTCTACGATTTTTACGTCTTTTACGTAACCTTCCGAAAGAAGAATTTCGGCAATCGCCTTCTTTTCGTTGGATGCGGGAATTTCCACGCTTTCCTTATTTGCAGTGATTGCGTTTCTGATTCTTGTAAGCATATCTGCGATAGGATCTGTCATTTCGTTTTACCTCCTATTACCAGCTCGACTTCTTAACGCCGGGGATTTCTCCCTTATACGCAAGCTCACGGAAGCAGATACGGCATACACCGTACTTTCTCAAAACCGCGTGGGGTCTTCCGCAAATAGTACATCTCGTATAAGCTCTCGTAGAGAACTTAGGCGTTCTTTGCTGTTTATTAATCATTGACTTCTTTGCCATGTTCGTTTCTCCTTACTTCTTGAAAGGCATACCGAGCGCTCGCAAAAGCTCTCTTGCCTCTTCGTCAGTCTTTGCGGTCGTGACGATACATCCGTCCATACCTCTAATCTTCTCTACTTGATCGTAAGTGATTTCAGGGAAGATGAGTTGTTCTTTTAAACCAACGGAATAGTTGCCACGTCCGTCAAACGCCGTATCCGATACGCCTCTAAAGTCGCGGAGGCGGGGAAGTGCGATTGAAATGAACTTGTCATAGAAATTAAACATTCTTTCACCACGAAGGGTTACTTTGATACCTACGTTTTGTCGTTCTCTTACTTTGAAGTTTGCAACCGACTTCTTTGCCTTCGTCAAGATGGGTTGTTGACCAGTGATCATCTTGATTTCGTTTTGGGTCGTTTGAATGGACTTCGCGTTATCCTTAATGTCGCCAAGGCCGGTGTTGATTACGATCTTTTCAAGTCTGGGGCATTGCATAACGGACTTGTAGCCAAACTTCTTCATAAGGAAAGGTACTACTTCTTTTTCGTACTTTTCTTTTACTCTGTTTTTATATACTTTTTCTGCCATTTTGCTCTACCTCGTTACTTGTTTTCTGCGGTTTCCGTTGCTTCTGCTTTTGCCGCACGCTTTCTCGTTCTCTTCTTGGGAGCTTCTTCCGTTGCTTTTACAGCAGCTTTCTTGGAATATGCTTTGTCAAGAACAGCTTTGCAATCTGCTTTACCGCAAACTCTTACCTTTTTACCATCAACTACGTCGTGCTTAACTTTCGTTGCTTTTCCACATACGGGGCATACGACCATTACGTTCGATGCGTCGATAGGTCCGGGTACTTCAACTTTCTTGCTTGTTTCGTTTGCTTTTCTTGCTTTTTCGTGCTTAACTTGAACACGAACACCTTCAACCGTTACCGTATTTGCTTTGGGGGAGGTGGCAAGGACTTTTCCCTGTACGCCTTTATCTTTACCGGCAATTACAAGTACGTTATCATTTACTTTTACGTTCATTGTTTCATCCTCCTCAAAATTACAGTACTTCGGGAGCAAGGGAGATAATTTTCATGTAATCTTTATCTCTCAACTCTCTTGCGATCGGCCCAAAGATACGCGTACCCTTAGGCTGTTTCTGTGCGTCGATAATTACAGCAGCGTTGTCGTCAAATCTAACGAACGTACCGTCTGCTCTTCTAATGCCCTTTACACTTCTTACGATAACTGCCTTCACAACGTCGCCTTTCTTTACTGCGCCGCCGGGTGCTGCCGTTTTAACGGAAGCCACGATAACGTCACCGATGTTACCGCTCTTACGGAAGGAGCCACCTAATACTCTAATACACATCAGTTCTTTTGCGCCGCTGTTATCAGCGACTTTCAATCTCGTCTGAGGTTGTATCATAATTCTTTTTTCTCCTTATTCTTACTTAGCCTTTTCGACGATTTCAGCAACTCTCCAATTCTTGTCTTTGCTGAGCTTTCTCGTCTCGACGATTTTTACTTTATCGCCTACGCCGCATTCGTTTGCTTCGTCGTGCGCTTTGTATTTCTTACTCTTGGTAATCGTCTTTTTGTAGAGGGGATGCTTGCTCTTGTCGCTGACCAAAACAACGACCGTTTTATCCATCTTATCGGATACAACAAGCCCTACTCTTT
>JAZQZK010000219.1:0-2035 GCA_045634025.1 Candidatus Scatosoma sp. | reverse complement strand
ATGTCCGCCGTCCGTAGTGTAATTAGAATAAATCTCGCCCGTTTCAAGGTTGAACAAAGCGGAATACAAATCCACGTAAGCAAAGGAATACTTCTCGGCAAGCGCTTTAATTTTCACGTTATTATACGCGGCAAGCTGATTCTTTTTGCCCCACTCACCACTCATCGAAGTAAGCGAAAGCAGGATAATTTTAGTGTTCGGCAGGTTCTCTCTAAACCCTATTAAAATTCTCTCGTAATTGTCGAACATAGACTGCATATTATTCGCGCCTATGAGCATAACGGCGATTTTAGGTTTTAAATCATACAACGACACCTGCAACCTATTCTCTAAATCAACCGTCGTATCCCCCCCTATACCTCGATTTGAAACCAAATACTGCGGATAGTACGCCTTGACGTCGTAACCGTCCGTCAAGCTATCGCCAAGGAACGCAACGTCCACTTGATAGTCCGCATACAACGCGTTCTCTTCTTCGTAGATAGCCGTCTTATTCGCGCGGTATTCGGCAACCGCCTTCGCCCACTCTTCGTCTTCTTTATTACACCCAAAGAGCGAGCAGGTCGTTAAAGACAAGCAAAGCAAAACGCCAAGCAAATTTTTAATTTTTCGTTTGGTTTTCATTACTTTTTATCTCCCCTTAAAACGCTCTACAAATAAAACAGGGGGCATTTTTCAACGTTTTTTAAGTTTAATCAATATCCCAGTTTCTACTTCTATCCACCGCTTTACGCCATTTTTTGAGCTTGTTTTCACGCTCCAACGCGGACATGGTAGGCAGGTAAGTCTTTTCCGCCTGCCAAAGCGCCTTGACCTGTTCGCGATCTTTCCAAAGCCCAACGGTAAGCCCTGCAAGGGTAGCAACGCCAAGCGCCGTCGTTTCATGGATAGAAGGTTTCACGACTTCTTTCCCCAAAATATCCGCTTGGAAGGACATTAAAAATCCGTCTCTAGACGCTCCGCCGTCCACTTTCAAGTGTTTCAACGGGCTACCGACGTCCTTTTCCATCGCTTCGACAAGATCGTAGGACTGATAGGCGATAGACTCCTGCGCGGCGCGGATAATATGCTCACGCTTAGTACCGCGAGTAATCCCGACAATCGTGCCACGCGCGTACATATCCCAGTAAGGCGCGCCCAACCCTGCGAACGCAGGAACGACGTACACTCCACCCGTGTCCGAGACTTTTTGCGCGTAATACTCCGCGTCAACGCTTTCGGCGAAAAACCTCATCTCGTCACGGAGCCATTGAATAACCGCCCCGCCGATGAACACGCTACCTTCGAGCGCGTACTGTGTCTTCTCATTTTCAAGCGTTGCCGCAATAGTCGTAAGAAGTCCGTTTTCGCTAATCGTCGGCGTTTCCGCAACGTTCATGAGTAAGAAACAACCCGTACCGTACGTATTTTTCGCTTCGCCCTTTTCAAAACAGCATTGTCCAAACAACGCGGCTTGTTGGTCGCCCGCAATCCCTGCGATAGGCACGTTGACACCGCCTATATTCGTCGTACCGTACAATTCTCCTGAACTTTTAACGGTCGGGAGCATGGACTTTGGTACGCCGAAAATTTCAAGCAATTCTTCGTCCCATTCAAGCGTATGAATATTAAACAGCATCGTTCTTGACGCGTTGGTTTTATCGGTGGCGTGGACTTTTCCGCCCGTGAGTTTCCAAACGAGCCACGTGTCCACCGTGCCGAATAACAGTTCGCCACGCTCCGCTTTCACTCTTCCGCCGTCCACGTTATCGAGAATCCATTTGATTTTACTTGCCGAGAAATACGCGTCGGGGATTAAGCCCGTCTTACGACGAATAAGCTCCGTCTTGCCCTGTTTTTGCAATTCTTCAATGATAGGCGCGGTACGACGGCATTGCCAAACGATAGCGTTATACACAGGCTTGCCCGTGTTTTTATCCCAAACAACCGTCGTTTCGCGTTGGTTGGTGATACCGATGCCTGCAATCTGATTAGGCTCTACTCCGCTTTTTCCAATCGTTTCCATGATCACGCCGTACTGACTTGACCAAATCTC
>JAZQZK010000218.1:0-1900 GCA_045634025.1 Candidatus Scatosoma sp. | reverse complement strand
CCTTCACGCAGATACTCAATCGCCTTGTTAAGGTCGCTCGTGTTTGAATAATCAAGACCGTATTTTTTTGCTATCGCAGGCCCGAAAACGGACATATCCGTTCCATTAAAAAGATTTGCTTCGCTGTCGTAGGAGATTTGCACGCATTCTTCGAGGGTAGGCGGATTGCCCGTGAGTACGTCTATCGCCATACACGTCGAGCACAAACCGCACCCCGACGTTGCTATGGTGGTAAGTCTTTTCCATTCTTCAACGTCCTTTTTTAACCGCGTTTTATAAGGAATATGCTTATATTCGAGTTGATTTAAATACTTCACCTTGCCACCTCCCCCAAAAGTTTTTTAAACTTTGATTTATTATAACACAATTTAATGAATAAATCAAGTGGTTAACTGCACTTGAAAATATAATGCGTGAATTGAGCTAGGCAATGATTCTGCCATAATTACTCCGTAAAATTCAAGTTTATCGATTAGATACCTAACCAACTTTTTTCGGGAGCCCTTTCTTCCTTAAAGCTCGTCGCGTCCTCAAATGAATAAAAAAGAACGCACCACAAGGGTACGTTCGTTTTTTCATTATCTCTTCGAGAATTGAGGAGCACGTCGTCGGAGCTAACGTCGTTTTGCACGATTTTACTCCTATAAAATCGTCGCTTTTCTTGCGTTGCTCCTCCTCTTCCCTAAAAAATACTTCGTCTTTTTTTGGGAGCCCTGTATCCCTTAAAGCTCGTCGTGCCTTTTTTGTAAACAAAAAAACACGCAATAGAATGCGTGTTTTTGTTGTTTCGTAAAATTATCTCTTCGAGAATTGAGGAGCACGACGAGCTTTCTTCAAACCGTACTTCTTTCTTTCCTTTGCACGAGGGTCTCTCGTAAGGAAGCCTGCTTTCTTTAATGCAGGACGGCTGTTTTCTTCAGCTTCTAACAACGCGCGAGCAACACCCAAACGGATTGCGCCTGCTTGACCAGTGTAACCACCACCAGCTACGTTTACGAAGATGTCGTATTTGCCGTCAACATCGAGCAACGCGATAGGTTGCTTAACGATGTATTGAAGGGTGCCTTGAGGGAAATAATCCTCGAAAGCGCGGTCGTTAATAACAATCGTTCCGTTTCCGCCAGGAATAAGACGTACGCGCGCGATTGCTTTCTTTCTTCTACCAGTTCCCCAGAATTGAAGTTTCTTTTTCAAATTCGTTTTAGCCATTTTTCAATAATCTCCTTAGTCAACTTTAAGCGTTTCGGGTTTTTGTGCAACGTGGTTGTGCTCTGCGCCTTTGTAAACGCGAAGCTTCTTGATCATTGCTCTGCCAAGGCTGTTCTTGGGCAACATACCCTTAACTGCTTCGTAAACAGCAAGGTCGCTCTTTTCTGCCATCATTTTCTTGTAAGGGATTTCTTTAAGTCCGCCGATGTATCCGGTGTGGTATCTGTAGAACTTGTTTTCCAATTTCTTACCCGTCAAAACTACCTTATCGGTGTTGATGATGATTACGAAATCACCAGTATCAACGTTGGGAGTGTAGTTTGGCTTGTTCTTTCCGCGAAGAACGGATGCAACTTTGGATGCAAGACGGCCGAGAGTTGCGCCTTCAGCGTCAACTACGTACCATTTTCTTTCAACCGTTTCGGCTTTTGCCATATAGGTTTTCATATCTTGTTACTCCTTATGTTCGTAAATATTTTTCTTTTCGTTATGCTTGCAAAAGCGGAGAACTTTCTTCAACAAAGCGTCTATTATAACGGGGAAAAACGCCTTTTTTTAAGCTCTTACTTAAGCTTGCCTAATCATTGTATTATGAAACGAAAATTTAGTCAAGCTGTTTTGCGTCGGTTTTTTCAATTTTTTTACTTTTTTTTAATTTTTTTTGTTTTTATTCCCCCTTTTTATTTTTTCC
>JAZQZK010000217.1:0-6062 GCA_045634025.1 Candidatus Scatosoma sp. | reverse complement strand
CACCAGCTCTTGTCTATAATCTCATCCGTCAAAGAAAAACTTTCGTCCGCTTTCAAGTTCACGTCCGTCCATTTATCCGCTACGCTTTCAAACATATACCTGCTATACTTACCATTAACAAGACTTCCGCCGTACTTACCTTTACTCGCTTTTAAATCCGCTAAAATTTTTTCGGAAGACAGCGTATAATTGTCTGCGCTATTCGCTTCACTACCCGAATAATAAAGAGAGTACAGCGTATCTATATCCCTACCGAAATAGTAATTCAATACGTCGTCGTTTTTCATTAGCGGTTCGGGATTGTAATACGAATACCCCGACAAATACAAAGACCCTGCCTCCCCGTTTTTTTGATAAGCGTACGCGCCTAAATACATATAGCTAAACGTGCCCAACTCTTTAATACTCTTGCCCAAAAGCGGTTTTATCGCATCATACGCCGTTTGATTTCCCGTGACAAGCGCAGGTTTTAACACCGCATCTAACCACCTTGCGTGTACTGCCGTCATTGTCCCGTAACGATTCAAAATCTCGTTCGGTACGGCAAAATATACGCTATGTAAACTATCCTGCGTGTACTCGTTCTTCCCATTCGTGCCCTTTGGTCTATACTGCGCCCCGTGTACTTCTAAGGATAAAACTTCCGTTTCTTCACTACTGCATTGTAGAGTATTCCCTGCATTTGCATTACTACCATAACCGCTTGCGTAACCGCTATAATGATAGGTCGTAGCCACCGAATATTCCGTTGCGTTTACGTTACCTTGTGTTAATAACTCAATACCGCTCACCCTATACACGCGGTCACTGCTATTGACGGTTTGTAATATCCTTTGCTTTTCTTCTGCCGACAACGATACCTTGAACTTATAAAACAAGCCTTCGTAATTTTCTTTCAAAGAACAGTTTAAGTAGATAAGCGGATACTTCGCATAGTTCTCGTTCGTCGAAAATCCGTAGATAAATTGAATGGTATTCAAAGGGCTTTCCGTATCAAACTGCAAGCCTTTAGGGTTATATACGTACACGTACAACCCGTATTTGTCCTGCTTGTTTTCGTAAAAACTATAACAATACTCAACAAACGAAATTATCTGCGTTTCCTTTTTCGCATCGAAATTATAATCGGTCAAAGAAAACTCTTTCCCGTCTATCGTGGAATTCGTTAAATCGTCTAATACGTTGATTTTTTCATAAGTAAGCGCGGTTTCCGCTTGAACGGGTAAAGTAGCAGGGAATATCCCTGCCACCATACCCAAAACTGCCAATGCGAAGGATATTACCGCGCTAAAAATTCGTTTGAATATCTTTTTCACACCGCTTTTGCCTCCCGTTATTTTTCTACCGTTACCGTACACGAATACGCAACGCCTGCAACCCAAGCAAATACTTTTGTTTCACCTTCGCCCATTGCCGTAATCACACCGTCTTTTACAGTTACGATACTTGCATCTTCCGTCGTCCACCATACGGGTACTTTTACCTTTTCTTCGGTCTTCACTTTCAAGGTAGCTTCTTCGCCTACTTCCAAAGCAAGTTTCGTTTTAGAAAGCGTAACCTCGTACATGCTACCGTCATTCGTAGGATTTTCCAAACCGTTTGCGCTGTCAACAGAGTTATTGATAAGCCCTTTCATCAACGCCAAATCCCCACTTGAATAGTAAGTATTGTTCACGGCGCTTTCATTCAACGCCTCTGCCGTTAAATAGGCAAGCGAACGACCTTGCGTTTGATAGCTTACACCATCAGGATAGCTTGCGTATTTATAACTTGCTTCGCCGTCGTCGTCCGTTGTCTTTACGTACGCAAACGCTAAATATTCCACGTTTGTGTTTTTATACTCAATTTCCATAATACTGCCTTGAACGCAATATCCTTTCACCGTGCCGTCTGCGTGAAATTTAGTAATAACGTTGCACTCGTCAAACGAAATTACCTCCAAACTTTCTTCTTCAAACGCATTGAGCCAATCTACTTCATTCGGCTTGTTTTCCGTATCTACTTCTACAAAATAGCTTACGGGCGCAATGACAAAACCAAAAGTCTTGTGCTCATCTGTTTCTACTTCCTTTTTAAGTTCAGGCGTTACGTTTGCCGTAAAACGAATACCTTGCGAATCGCTAAGAGAAAGCATAGCTTCTTCTTGCATTACCAAACCGTCTTGAATAAGTTTTAGCTTATCCGCCTTGTGCTTAAAAAGCACAGCCCCTACTCCAAAGACTGCCGCCACCGCTAAAACACCTGCAAGGATAATCGCAATCGTCTTGCCTTTTCCCTGTTTCTTTTTGCCATCGTCGTCAAAATCGTAGTCTTCAAAGATATCGTAATCTTCATCATAATCGTAATAACTCATTGTTGTTTCCTCCCATTTCCTTTATATTGTTTTGTGTATTTGTCTGCTTTTTTGCGGTTAGCAAGACCTTTTTTATACCCGTGAATAGCCGCCATATTCGCGCCTACTTTCTTGGGGATATCGTAAGTGTCCTCCCAACCCCTTGCATAACCGATTGCGTATGCTTTTTGCAATTCGGACTTATAGGTCTTGCCGTAATTCTTTAGTTTGTCCGTTTGCTTTTTCGCATAATTTTTTGCTTGGTCTTTAAACGACCGTTTTTCTTTTACCGTTTCCATTAAATCCTCCATTTTAAAATTTTGCCCGCAATCGCGGTATTGCTAATTGCGGGCACTCGTTTACCTAAAAGACGTATGATTTTATCTCAAACGATAAATCGTACAGCGTTTCTTCTATCGAAAAACTTATCCGTATCGTCTTATCGCCCGCTAAGGAACTAATTTCCAAAACGTACATATCCTTATACGCCTTTTCTCGGCAATCTGAAATTTCACGTCCGGGGTACACCGAAGATAAAATTTCATTCACCCCACCGCGCGGACTTAACTTAAAGCCACTATTATCGCGTTCAAATTTAAAACCCGCCGTAAGTTCCTTTAAACTTTGATAATTCACGAACTCGCCGTCTACCGTAAACTCGAAATCCTTTTCTAAATCCGTTGCAGGTACTACTTTTATCGAATACCCATCGTACAGCTCGGCGTTATGCACTTCAACATACATATCGCCTTTTGGAAGTAACGTATATCCATTCACGTTATCCGTTATCTTCTCGCCTTGGACTTTGATATAAAATTCCGTTGATACAGGTTCTTTCGGCGGGGTTGGTTCTTCTGTTCTGGCAAAGACGCCGATTAGCATTATAAAAGCCATAATCGCTAAAACAACACTCACGACCTTGCCGAACGTAGTCGCCCTTGCCATAATCCGTTACTCCTTAAAACAAATGCGTGCTTTGATTCAACGTTACCGACGTTACCGCAACCATCGACGCAGCATTGATTTTTACCTTACCAAGAATATAAGTCGAATCGTGCGCCGTCGTTACTTCATAGCGTATCGCAAAATCATAATCTTCCGTATTGCTACCAATCGCGTTCATCAATTTTTCCCAATTCGTCGTATCCGTACTGTTCCCCGATATACCTAACAAATTGTTGATACAAACTTTATCGAACATCAAGCCAAGCGTAGGCGTAATTTCTCTCGGCGTATATGTTACCGTCAAACCTTGCGCCTGCATCGCTTGTTTCAAGCCTTCCGACATCACAAGCGTATAACTTTCCGTCACTTCTTCCGTTACCGTACCCGTTGACCAAGTATAACGACCGTTAAAGGTATTCGCATACGTTTGGTTTCTTCCACCGCTCGTCACGTCTATCGTCGTTACGTCCATAAACGAATAATTTTGCGTCGTTTTTTGCGTACCTGCTATCGTTCTTTGCGCGTCTACCGAGCCCGAAAGATTACGGAAACGTTTTGCGTAATCAAGCAAACATTCCGCCGTAATATTTGCATTGTCTTGGCTAATGGCTTTAACCTTGATTTGTTCTCCGAACGCAGATACGCACGTCACCGTTGCCTTTGCAGGGTTATTCGTTTCGGTCGTAATCGTCACGTAATCCGTTACCGTTTTACCCGTTGCCCATTCCGAATCCGCATTCACAAACGACAATTCCCAATCAATACCTTTTGCGTACGCATTAGACGGCGAGATTGTCGCTTCCAAAACAAAACTGTTTTCTGCTTGCGCTACCGGTTCGCCCTCGTCGCCAGAAAGCAGCATAGGCGTCATCGCTAAATTCATGGCTTGCGCTTTTACTACCGTGCCTTTAAGGTCACCGCTTTCAAAAGTTTCACTTTTCTGCACCGCTTGGTTCGTGGGCGATACATTATTGCCTAATTTATCGCAAACCACAAAACCACAACTTGCCACCATCAATGCGCATAATGCAAGACTTACCTTTTTGACTATTTTCTTCACGTTCCACCTCGCTTATCTTAACAACATATTCAAAAGTGCTTTATCGGAATCGCGGAAAGGCTTGATTTTACATTCGTAAATTTGACCGTCTTCGTCCACCGAACGAACGCCATAGGTATTACCTTTCAAAACCTTACCCGAATCGTCTTTAATTTCATAAGGCGTAAGCGTAAGTTCCGCGCTCATTTCGTTGCCAAACACGATATCAAGTACCGTATAACCGCCCTTATCGGGGGGCGTGATAAGTACTCTTACTTCCTTACCACGAACTACGCCTTTAATGAAATACGAAAAGTATTCCTTACCGTCTTTTTCATAAACTTCTCTTTCAACTAAAATTTTCTTGTTTTCCATTACTTTTTACCGTCCTTTATTGATTATTTCTTTTTACGCTTTGTAGCTTTTTCGAGAATTTCTTCTCCGCCTTTACCGATAATCTTGGAATACGCTCTCGCTTCGTCTTTCGTTGCACCTGCATCCATCGCTTTCTTGTATTTGTGCATACCTGCGTTGTCCGACTGCGCGAGCATATACCCCGACCTCAAACCCTTGTTATAATCGTCCAAAGGTTGGTCTTTCTTGTCACCACGTTGGTGAATACCTGCCTTGCGTTCTTCCGCGTAACCTTTTGCGCGTACGCTCGGCTTCATCCATTTGCGTTCGTTTTTTTCTGCCATTTCAAATCCTCACTTTTTCGTTTTTTTGCCTACTTTCTTGAACGTTTTCCGTTTCGCATTTCGGCTTATTTAGTTGTAACCTTTGCTTACGGTTTCGATTTTTATGAGCCTACGCTCGTTGCGCTTATTACGATAGCGGCCGTCTATCCTAATCTCTATACGCCCTATTTTTCACGAACCCGTCCGCTTGTTTTGATATTCAATCATAGCGTTAAACGCATACCTGCCCCCTTGCTTTGCCAGTCTATCCACTCTTACTTATCTTCTCTCTCACCTTTTTGCTCGGATACTGCAAAGTTACCAAGCTTGCGATTGTGGATAACGCTATGCGAATAACTTACCTTTACTCGATGTAGCTACGCGTGCTCATCGTTGCGTGTAAACGTTTTCCGTTTACGTTGATACGGCTTGCAAACGTCTTTTCAAAAATTACGTCGCGCTCTTTCGTGCGTTTATAGAAAGCGTCGATACTGATTATCATTGAACCGTCCACCTTGTTATTTCGGAAAATAATTCGCTGCGTTACAATGTATCCTTTCGTTCTATACGCATTACTCGCAAGCTCTAACTCATCTACAAAACTTAACATCCTTTTACCTCCTTTGCCTTAGCCGCAGATTTTTGTCTGCAAGAACAACAGTAGCTTTTTGTGAAGCATTTGGATATATTCGGTTGTATAATCCAGTTCCAAAGCGAGCGCCGCTTGCGTATAATTTTTTGTGTATAAACACACGTACAAATCATATAAGCGTACAGGTGCGCTACGGATTGCTTCGTTATAACGGTACACCTTTTCTAAAATCACGTTCGTGCTAATACTCTTAAAAGTTTCGTCGAACAGTTCCTTCCGAGTGTAATAATAACGAACCTCTCTCAAATCTTCCCGAATCTTATCCAAACTTACCATTGTCTTGCCTCCGTTTTATGAGTGAAGAACGTTGTTTTATCAATGCCCTTCACTTATAAGCCACGAGAACGGCGTTTTTACAAGTAGTTTTTTAAAAATTTTTTTAATTTTTTTTGCGCAGCATTAAAATGAAACTGTATT
>JAZQZK010000216.1:0-2870 GCA_045634025.1 Candidatus Scatosoma sp. | reverse complement strand
TGGCAAACGACGTTGCAGTTGGCGTTGGTGCTTCGCAGGGTAACTTTGAGCTCAATGTATTTATGCCTGTAATTATTTACAACTTCTTGCAGTCTGTAAGATTGCTTGCGGACGGTATCGTATCCTTCGAAAGCAACTGCGTAACGGGTATCAAGGCAAACAAAGAAAAAATGCACCACAACCTGTACAATTCGTTAATGCTCGTTACCGCGCTTAACCCTTATATCGGTTATGAAAATGCGGCAAAGACGGCGAAGAAAGCGTACAAGGAAAACATTTCCTTGAAAGAGGCTTGTGTGGCGCTCGGTTTCTTGACGGCGGAAAAATTCGACGAAGTATTCCGTCCCGAAGAAATGGCATATCCCCAAAAATAACGTAAGAAATTTACCAAAGGTGCTAAAAATATGAAAATCAGTTATTATCCCGGTTGTACGCTGAGAACGAAGGCAAAGGATTTGGACGATACCGCCCGTCTTTGCGCCGCGGCTTTGGGCGTAGAAATGGAAGAAATAGAAAATTGGCAATGGTGCGGCGCGGTGTATCCTATGGGTACGGACGAAAACGCAACCAAGGTCTCCGCTGTCCGCGCTTTGGATTATGCAAAGCACAACGGCGGGAAATTACTTACGCTTTGCTCTGCGTGTCACAACGTAATCAAACGTACGAATGAAGATATGAAGTCTAACGCGGATATCGCGTTTAGGGCAAATAACTATTTGAAGCTTGAAGAACCTTACGCTGGTGAAACGGAAGTTATTCATTACCTTGAAATGCTTAAAAACGAAGTGGGTTTTGATAACATCAAAAAGGCGGTTGTAAAGCCTTTGAATAGAAAAATCGGCGCGTATTACGGTTGTTTACTTCTTCGTCCGAGTGGCGTTATGGCGTTTGACAATCCCGAAAATCCTACGATTATCGAAGATTTCATTCGCGCGCTTGGCGGTACGCCCGTCGTATATCCGTTCAGAAACGAATGTTGCGGCGCTTACGTGTCCTTGAAAAATACCGAGCTTCCCAAAAAGAAGAGCGAGAAAATCCTTGCAAGCGCAAAGGAAAAGGGCGCAGAAGAAGTTATTACCGCTTGTCCGCTTTGCTTGTATAACTTGCAAGTGAATGGTGGGGATATCTTGCCCGTTAAGTATTTCACGGAATTGCTTGCCGAGGCTTTGGGGGTGAACGCATGACGAAACAAGAACGTATAGATAATCTTTTAAGACTTTCGGGTACGGACGTTAAAAAGTGTATGAAATGCGGTAAATGTTCGGGCCGTTGTCCTGCTTTTAACGAGATGGATATCAAACCCCATCAGTTCGTTTCCTTGCTTGGTCAAGGAAGAATTGACGTATTGCTTGAGAGCGATGCAATTTGGAACTGTCTTTCCTGTATGGCTTGCGTAGAACGTTGCCCTCGTGGCGTTGCGCCTGCGGCTGTTGTTGAAGCCGTTCGCGATACGGTAGTTCGCGCGCAAGGTAAGAACGGTTTGAAGGCAGAAGATATTCCGCCGATCATTGACGAATTTATCCCGCAACAGCTTCTCGTTAGCGCATACAGAAAGTATAATAAATAAGAAACAAAACCAAGTAATTTTCTAAAATAAAATTCAAAAGAAGTGAGTAATAAAAATGCAGAGAATAGGTGTATTTATTTGTTGGTGCGGTAGTAATATCGCAGCGACCGTTGACGTGAAAAAGGTTGCGGAAACGATTAAATCCGAGCCGGGCGTCGTATTTTCCGAGAATTATCAATATATGTGTTCGGAAAACGGTCAGCAACTTATTAAAAATGCAATCAAGGAACATAACCTTACGGCTATCGTCGTAGGCGCTTGCTCTCCCAGAATGCACGAAGCGACATTCCGTAAAGCAGCAGAGGGCGCTGGGTTGAATCCGTACATGGTAGAAATTGCGAACATTCGTGAGCATTGTTCTTGGATTCATAAAGATATGGACGAAGCTACTGAAAAAGCAGTCGTTCTCGTTCGTACCGCGATTGCAAAAGTTAAGTTAAACGCTCCGCTTACGGCAGGCGAAAGCCCCGTTGCAAAGCGCGCTTTGGTAATCGGTGGCGGTATTGCGGGTATCCAAGCCGCGCTTGATATCGCAGACGCAGGTTTTGAAGTTGATATCGTTGAAAAGAACGCAACGATCGGCGGAAGAATGGCGCAACTTGATAAAACTTTCCCCACGCTCGACTGTTCGGCTTGTATTTTGACGCCGAAAATGGTTGACTGCGCGCAACACGAAAAGATTGAAATTCTTTCGTATTCGGAAGTGGAAGAAGTGAAGGGTTTCGTTGGTAATTTCAACGTAAAAATCCGCAAAAAAGCGAGATTTGTTGATGAAACCAAGTGTACGGGTTGTAAGATTTGTATGGAAAAATGTCCTTCCAAGAAGGGCTTGAACGATTTCAATATGGGTCTTAATACGCGTCCTGCTATCTATATTCCGTTCGCGCAAGCAATCCCCAACGTTGCCGTGATTGATCCTGAGCAATGTATTAAGATGAAGACGGGCAAGTGCGGGATTTGTCAAAAATTCTGTGGCGTAGGCGCGATTGATTATACCCAACAAGATCAATTTATCGATCGTCAATACGGGGCTATCGTCGTTGCAACTGGCTTTAAGCCTATTGCGCTTGACGATTTCAACGAATACGGTTATGCAGATAACAAAGACGTAATCACGTCACTTGAGCTTGAAAGATTGATGAACGCGGCAGGCCCTTCGAACGGTGTACTCGTCCGTCCTTCCGACGGTGAACATCCGAAGGTAATCACGTTTATTCAATGCGTAGGCTCTCGTGATACGTCTGGTTGCGGTAAGCCGTACTGCTCGAAGATTTGCTGTATGTATACGGCAAAACACGCAATG
>JAZQZK010000215.1:0-1881 GCA_045634025.1 Candidatus Scatosoma sp. | reverse complement strand
GACATGGCTACGATCCGACTTGTACGGAAGCGCAATTTAGTACGGTGAAGACTGTGATTTTGGGCGCGGACGGTAAAAAAGGTAACGACGACTTGTTCACGACGAAGGTTAACTTCCACTACAACTGGAACGGCGTAATGTAATAAGGACTATATGAAAAAATAACGGAGGCGTTATGTATCAGTTAGATTTAGGTACGAACATTCACCTTTTCAATCCGGATGGGCCGAATAAGGATTACCGTAAACAATTAAAGGAAATTAAAGACGAAGGGTTCAAGAGCGTGGAAGTGTCTATCGGCAAGGCTGGTGGATACAAGGTTAGCTTAGAGCGTTGTATTGAAGAAGTGGGGGACGGACTTCAAGCCGCCCTTGACGAAGGTTTGGTTGTGAATAGTATTCACATGCCCTTCTCGCGCTTTAATTACATCTCTAGCCACGATGACGAAGTTCGTCTTTTCGTGTTGGACGAGTTCTGTAAAATTATTGAGATTTGCGATAAGTACAATCCCAAGCATTACGTTTTCCACAGCAGAACGAAGGATAAAACGGAGCCGTACTGGGATATGCGTAAAGCGGCGCTTAAGGATTCCTTCTCTAAAATGATCGCTACGACCAAGAATAATATTTGTATGGAGAATATGGTTTCCTCTTTCCCCAACAACGTTGCGGATATGGTGGCTATATTAGAAGAAGTGGAAGGCGCAAAGTGCTGTATCGACATGAACCATTTCTTGCGCGATAAGGTGGAAGACGCCATTCCTGCGCTTGGTAAGTGGCTTAGAGCGGTACACGTTTCCGATTACGACGGTATTTACGAAAAGCATTGGTTGCCCAAAGAAGGCGTCAATAATTGGATGGCGATTATCGGGGCTTTGGAAAAGGTTGGGTATCAAGGCGCGTTTACTTACGAATCCTATCGCTCCAAATACGGCTATACCTACGCGCAAATCCGCAGAAACTACGAAGAACTTTTTGAAGAGTATAATAAATTAACTTCTCGTTGAAATGGACTGAGAGAAATTTAAGAGGTAAGGATATGTTTGAAAAAATTACGCCCGAACAAGCGGGTATATCGTCTAAGAACGTAACGAAGTTTATTAAGATGCTTGAAAAACGTGGCGCGACGACGCACGGATTTTTGTTCATGCGTGGGGATAAAATCTTCGCGGAAGGGTACTGGAAGCCTTTCCACCAAGACTATTTACATAGACAATATTCGCAAACCAAGAGCTTTATCGGTATTGCTATCGGGCTTTTGGAAGAAGAAGGTAAGCTTAATTTGGACGATAAAATCGTTGATTATTTCCCCGAAAAAATCGAAGGCGAATGCGATAAGTATCTCAAAGAACAAACTATTCGTGAAATGCTCACGATGAAGACGGTCAGCCGTCCTTCTGCGGGGTTCGTAAGCGGTAATCCCGATAGAACGAATCACTACTTCAACAACAAGAGAGCTACGCATCCTTCGGGAAGCTACTGGGCTTACGATAGCGCGGGTACGCAGGTGCTTTGCGCGCTCGTTGAAAAGCTTGCTGGGAAGCCTTTCCTTGAATACATGAAGGAAAAGTTGTTCAATGAAATGGGTACTTTCCAAAACGCTTACGTTTTGAAGGCGCCAAACGGCGATTCTTGGGGCGATTCCGCTATGATTTGTACCTTGCGCGACATGGCGTCGTTTAGCCGTCTTTTAGGCAATTACGGCGTTTGGAACGGCAAGAGACTTATGAACGAAGAGTATATTCGTAAAGCTACTAGCGCGGTTTCTTCTAACGTGGATACTGCGAAGTATTCGGCGTACCGTCACGGCTACGGCTATAAGATTTGGCGCGTTTGCGGAAATGGGTTTACCTTTACGGGTATGGGCGATCAGCTCACCGTT
>JAZQZK010000214.1:0-4301 GCA_045634025.1 Candidatus Scatosoma sp. | reverse complement strand
ATAAATGGGGTTGGTGAAGTAAACGTAATGATATACGAAGGGGAAAAAGGGGTGGAAGGTGTAGTCGTCGTGTGTGACGGCGCGAATAATTTGCAGGTTAATATGAATATTCGAGAAGCGGTCGCCGCTGCCCTTGGAACTGATGAAAAGTCAATAAAAATCTATTTGAAAAAGTAAAAAAAAAGATATAAAAAGGAGATATAATTATGTCAAACAAAAAGAAAATTATCGCAATGACCTCACTTGTGCTTTTGCTCGCAGTAACCGCAGTCCTGAACTTTGTTTTAGCTAACGTAAACACGTCGTCTTCGACGAGCGGAACAGTTACAACGGCAAACTATTTCACAACCTATCGCGCCGAACGTACTTCTACGAGAAGTGAAGAACTTATTCAACTCGATAGCGTAATCGCGCTTTACGAAGTAGGCGATGAAAAGTACGAAGAAGCAACGGAAATGAAGCTTAGCATCGTTACGGCTATGGAAAAGGAACTTGTGCTTGAAAACATGATCAAATCGCTTGGATTTTCAGACGCAGTCGTTTCCGTCTCCGCGGATATGGATAACGTGAACGTATTTATCAATTCTTCTGAATTGACTTACGACACCGCATTATCTATCTATAACATGATGAAAAGCGAAACGGGTATCGTTTCAGGTAACGTAATTATCATGCCGGTATACGCGGAAAGCTAAAAAAAACAAATAAACGAAAAAAAATACTGTAAAACAGTAGAAAAATTCAAAAAGATATGCTATAATAGATACGGAAAGCTATTAAGGAGATCTTTTTAATGTCAAACGTTAGATTAAATCCAGAAGATAAAGACGGAAAAGTTGTTTATAACGCAGGTATTGTACGCGGAATCGTTGCGCTAGCAATCAGCGACGTAGAAGGCGCTCAACCGTTACCCGGTAAAAAGAGTGGAATTAGCCTTTATATTGAAAAGGACGGTATTTACGCTGACGTTTCCGTAATCGTAAAATACGGTTACAACGTTCCCGAGCTTGCTTATAGAATCCAGCAATCTATTCGTCAAAACGTTGAAAATATGACGAAGTACAAAGTTGCTAAAGTTGACGTGCACGTTGAAGACGTTTTGTTTGAAGGTGCGCCCGTAACGCCTGTTTCCGAAGAACAAAACAAGGAAACGGAAGACAACCAAGCGGAAAGCGAGAAATAATTAACAGCAAAAATCCCTTCGACACGAAGGGTTTTTTGGCGTAGCGGAGAGTTTATGAGAAATACAGCAAGAGAAGCGGCTCTGAATATTATTTTTGCAGGGCATTTTAATGAAGTAACCAACGATTTCAAGAAAAAAATTTATGATAAATTTAAGCTGGAGCGTGACGAAGATTTGCTTTTTGCGGCAGATTTAGTGGCTACGGTTGAAGAACACCGCGCCGAACTCCTTGCAGAGATTGAAAGCGCGTCTCATCACTATCTTGAAAATCGTATCAATCCCACGGACAAGAGTATTCTTTTAATCGCAATGGCGGAAATCCGTTATTTTGACGACATTCCGCCTGTAGTTTCCGTATCGGAAGCGGCAGGGCTAGCTAGAAAATATTCTACTGAAACCAGCGCGGACTTCGTCAACGGCGTATTGTCGGGAATCATCAATAAATAACTATGGAAATTATCAACGGAAAAGAAATTGCGCTTAACCTTCGCAATCAATTAAAAGAAAAAATCCAAGCCTTTCCTAAAAAAATCGGATTAGCGGTAGTTATCGTAGGAAACGATCCTGCTTCAAAAATCTACGTTCGTAATAAAGTGAAAGCTTGTGATGAGATAGGGATTAGTTCTAGCGTTTACGAGCTTGACGAGTCCGCTTCTCAAAACGAACTTGAAAACCTTTTATCGTCTTTAGGAAAGGATGAAAATACGCACGGTATTTTGTTACAATTACCTCTTCCAAAAGGCTTTGATGCGGAATCGGCGATGGCTAAAATCCCTGCAGAAAAAGATGTTGACGGCTTTTCAGCTGTAGATTTAGGGAATTTGGCGTTAAATAAACCCAACTTTGTTGCCTGCACACCGCTTGGGGTAATGAAAATGCTTGAATTTTCCGGCATTGATTTAACAGGCAAACACGCCGTCGTTTTAGGAAGAAGCGACACCGTGGGCAAACCTATGGCTCTGTTACTTCTAAACGCAAACGCTACGGTTACTATTTGTCATAGTAAAACGGTAAATTTAGAAAATATTTGCAAATCCGCGGACGTGCTTGTTTCAGCAATAGGAAAACCCAACTTTGTAACGGCGGATATGGTAAAAAATGGGGCGGTTGTAATTGATATCGGGATAAACCGCGATGAAAACGGAAAGTTATGCGGTGACGTCGATTACGAGAACGTTGCTCCGAAAACTTCGTATATAACTCCAGTTCCCGGTGGCGTTGGTCCTATGACTATCACGATGCTATTATACAATACTTATAAGGCGGCTCAAAGTTCTTTAAAGGAGTAATTGCTTTGTATAATTTTAAGGAAAAGTATCAATATTATCTCAATATTTTCGAACAATATCTCGCTGAAAACAAAGAGATTTTGACTACTATGCCTAACGTATTAGGCGAAAGTATGCAATATAGCTTAATTTCAGGCGGAAAACGTATTCGTCCCATTTTGTTTTTATCGGTTGCCGACGTTTTAGGTCTTGATTTTAAGAACGTTTTGCCGTTTGCCTTGGCAATTGAGATGATTCACACCTATTCTCTTATCCACGACGACCTTCCGGCAATGGACAACGACGATTTTAGACGCGGTCAGCCTTCAAACCATAAAAAATACGGCGAAGCGACGGCTATTTTAGCAGGGGACGGCTTGCTTAACACCGCTTATTCGGTATGTTTTAGCGCTTGCGCTAAAGGTAGCGAATATATACGCGCTGCGCAGTTTTTATGCGACTGCGCAGGGGTAAAGGGTATGATTGCAGGACAAGCAATGGACCTTGAATTTACTAGCCAAGAAAAGGATTTAGACCATCAAACCCTGCAAGAAATCCATCGCTTAAAAACAGGCAAGCTTATACTTGCGCCTATCGTTATTCCTAGCATTCTTACTAATTACAAATACTATTTTGAATTAGAAGATTTTGCGCAAAATTTAGGACTTTTGTTTCAAATAACCGACGATATTCTCGACGAAGAAGGTTCTTTTGAGAAAGTCGGAAAGACAATCGGTAAGGACCAAGCAGAAGATAAGTTCACCTTTGTAAAAGCCTACGGCTTAAACGGCGCAAAAATCCAAGCCGACCTTTACGCATCTAATTGCGTTACCATTTTAGACGCATTAAACGGCGACGTTGCTTTTTTAAGAGATTTGGTAGGGTACGTTCGCACTCGCGATAGATAAATTACACTAATATGATAAGGAAGATTGTATGATTTTAGAGCGTATATCGCCCGAAGCGGTAAAAGGGCTTAATCTCAAACAATTAAACGTTTTATGCGATGAACTCCGCAAAGTTATTCATGACACGGTTATGAAATGCGGGGGACATCTTGCATCAAATTTAGGCGCGGTTGAATCTACTGTCGCGCTTTTTTCTGTTTTTGATTTTAAAAAAGACAAAATCGTTTTTGACGTTGGACATCAATGCTATTCGTATAAACTTTTAAGCGGTAGATATAAAGAGTTTTCCACGTTAAGAAAGGAAAACGGCATTTCTGGTTTCCCCAAACGCGCGGAAAGTCCGTACGACTGCTACGATACAGGCCACGCAGGAACGGCTGTTTCTGCAGCGCTCGGTCTTGCAAAAGCTCGTGATTTGAAAAAAGACGATTATACCGTTATCGCTTACGTTGGCGACGGTTCGTTCAATAACGGACTCGTTTATGAGGCCTTAACCAGCTTAAAAGTTTTGAATACAAAAATTTTAATCGTTCTTAACGATAACGGTATGTCGATATCTCCAACGGTCGGCGGAATGCACGAAATTTTACAATCCTTACGCTATGGAAACGAAAAGAGCGAACAGAGTGTAAAGCTTTTAGAAAGCTTTGGCTTAACGTATATGGGCGTAAAAGACGGTAATAATTGCGAAGAAATGGTGGACGCTTTCAACGAAGCCAAAGAACTTTTGAAAGAACAGTCCGTTTTACTGCATATCCACACCAAAAAAGGAAAGGGCTACGAATTTTCGGAAGACGATCCCACACTCACGCACGGCGTACCGTCTTTAGGAGCAAAAGCGCAGATGGAATATTCGAACGTTTTAGGCGAAACTCTTTGCGATTTAGCTAAAACCAACGATAATTTCGCCGTTGTATGCGCCGCTATGCTTGATAGTTTAGG
>JAZQZK010000213.1:0-14980 GCA_045634025.1 Candidatus Scatosoma sp. | reverse complement strand
GGGGGCGTGTACTTAACGAAGCTTGTTTTTTATGAGAATTTCCCTGCTGAAAAGGTGTTTCTTGTGATGGCGAGAACTGCGGTTGCGGTGTGTAAGACGTTGGAGAGTTTTTCGCTTAAACCCGTTATTAAATGGGCGAACGACGTGTTTGTGAACGGCAGGAAGATTTGCGGGATTTTGATTGAAAATTCCTTTAGCGGGAAGAATATTTCTTCGTCGATTATCGGCGTTGGGTTGAACGTCAATAACGCTTTGCCTGAAGAACTTGCAAGTATTGCGATTTCGATGCGGGAAGCGCTTGGGGAAGAACAGGATTTTGATTTGGTCGAAAAGACGCTTATTGAAAATTTGAGTAAACCTTTTGAGATGGAAGAGTACCGCTCGAGAGTTGGGTATTTGAATAAGGAAATTACGCTTATTGAAGACGGCGTATCGTCGCGTGTGGTTCCGCTTTCGGTGGGTGATGACGGCGCGCTTGCCGTGTCGGTGGACGGGGAAGTTCGGAAGGTGTTTGCAGGGGAAGTGTCCCTTTTGGTGTGAGATGAGAAATCTATTAACGAACGAACAAATGCGGAGCGTGGACGCTTTCGCTATGCGGAAAGTTTCAGGCTTGGAACTTATGGAACGGGCGGGGGAAGCCGTCTTTGAGCGCGTTAAAAAGTTGCTTGAAGGCGTACCTGGTACCGTCGTTTGCGTTTGTGGTGGCGGAAATAACGGTGGCGACGGGTTTGTCGTTGCTCGGCTTTTGCTTATGAACGGCTACGGTGTAAAGGTGGTTTGTCGCGCAAAAAAATTTAGTGAAGAGACGAGAATTAACCGTGAAAAGTATCTCTCACTTGGCGGTGAGATTTTAGAAAATATGCCAAACGGTAAGATTTCTCTTATCATAGATTGCCTTTTGGGTACGGGATTTTCAGGGGAGTTACGCCCTGACGCGTTGTCTCTTGTCGAGCTTATAAATATGCAAAAAACGCTTGGCGCGTACGTGGTTTCGGTGGATATCCCTTCGGGGATTTGCGGAGATAACGGGCTTGGCGACGTGTTCGTGTATGCGGACGAAACGTTTTGTGTGGGGGAAGAAAAGCTTGGCGTTAGGATCTTGAACGGCTTGGACGGAGCGGGTGAGATTTATACGCTCGATATTGGTTTGAACGGGTTTGAAGACGTGGATTACGTGAAGCTTATCGAAAAGGAAGATATTAAAAAGTTATTGCCAAGACGAAACAGGAACTCGCATAAAGGGAGCCATGGTAAGGTGGCGATTGTTGGCGGTAGCGAGCAGTATTTTGGCGCAGGGTATTTATCCTGTTTGTCCGCGCTTAAAAGCGGAGTGGGTTATACCGCTTGGTTTTTGCCTAAAGAACTTTTGAAGACTGCGTATTTGAAGATTCCTGAAGCGTTGCTTGTTTCGACGAATGAAGGGGGCAGGTACGAGTTTAACGAAGAAACCTGTCAAAAACTTTTAGGGTATGATAGCGTTGCTTTGGGTATGGGGCTTGGCGTAAGCGAGGCGGTGTATAAGACCGTTTTGTATCTTTTTGAGAAGTATAAAGGCAGGCTTTTACTGGACGCGGACGGATTGAATAGTTTGGCGACCTTTGGTAGTATTGAAGATTTTTCCAAAATAAAAGAATGCGAAGTGGTGATTACTCCGCATATAAAAGAACTTTCAAGACTCGTAGGCGTAAGCGTAGCCGATTTGCAAAAACAACCTTTGGACTATGGAATGGAATTGACGGAAAAGTACCCGATAACCTTACTCCAAAAAGGCGCGAGTACTTTGATTTTTAAGGGCGGTAAAGCCGTTTTAACGACGCGTGGGTGTTCTGCGCAGGCAAAAGGCGGTAGCGGAGACGTGCTTTCGGGGCTTATCGCGGGGCTTTTGGCGCAGGGCGTAAATTGTTTTGACGGGGCGATGCTCGGCTCGTACCTGCTTGGGGTGTCTGCGGAAATTTCCGCAAAAAAGAGTTCGGAATATTCCGCCGCGCCTAGCGATTTTATCGCTTGTTTTGGAGAAGCGTTTTCTTCGATTGTTTGATTATCTATACCCAAAAATACGCACGAACGCGGAGAGTGTGAAAAACAAGCACGCGACGACCGTGTAGTAAACGGAATAGGGAGTGAAGAAAGAGCAAAATGATAGAAGAATTCCGCTTTTGAAAAAGCGTTTGCTGTTGCTTTTTGCAAAACATAACGCTCGCCTGCTTATGCGTTTTGGCGCGTTGAGTTTGAGCGGGAGTTCTTTGGGAAGTGAGTCGCCGTCTTTCAAAACACGGTATATAAAATCCCCTTGTATTGTTTTTAGCGAAAGTTTTTCGCAGAGAGTTACGCCGTCTTTGGAGAGTTTATCGCAAAGGAGTACGGCGTTTGGTAGGCCGCGGAGCGCCTTGGCGGAGTTTGCGATATCGTCGGCGTTGAGTTCTCTAAATAAAAACAAGGGTAGAAAAAAGAATCCGTCGCAAGGAATCGTACCTGCGGGCGCGGGTTGGTTTTCAAGAGAACGTTCTTCGCTCTCTCTTGAAAGAGTTTTGGAAAGTAGAGAAAGTCTTGGTTCAAGGAAGGTTTTTATTTCCGTTTGCTCGGCGAGTCTTAAATAGAAAAACAGGGTTTCCTTTTCCTGTTCTTCGGATTTTTTGAGCGCGAAGACTTGTTGCTTTTTCTTGAGATGAACGGAGAGCAAAAACGCGCTAAGCGTACCGAGCGCAGTGGATGGGAGTAGGGAGAGAAGTAGTCCAACACCTAAGAATCTTAAAAGGAACAGGGCGCAAAAAGCGGTCAGCGAAAAGGTGAAAAATAGATCGGAATAGTAAGCGGATTTTTTCATATTTGGATTTTTGACAAAAAACAGGCGTTTTAGACTTGTAAAAGGCGAAAAAATGTAGTATAATAGGAGCGTGGCGGATAAATCCGTTAAAAAAGGACTAGGTTATGCGGATAGGAATTTTCGGTGGGTCGTTCGATCCCGTGCATTCAGAACATTTTTATTTGGGGAAACGCGCCGTTGAGTCGCTTTGTCTAGATAAACTTATAATCATGCCCGCGCACACTCCGCCGCATAAGAAGGGGAAGACCTTGACTTCGGACGTGGACCGTCTTGAAACGTGTAGGTTGGCATTTGCAGGACTTCCGCAAGCCGAGATTAGTGATTACGAAATTACGAGCGGTGGTATAAGTTATACTTATCTTACTTGCGAGCATTTTAAGAAAATATATCCTGACGCGAAGCTTTTTTGGTTGGTGGGGACGGATATGCTTAGGGATTTTGAAAACTGGAAATATCCCGAGCGGATATTAGATATGGTGGAACTTGCCGTTTGCGCGAGAGCGGAAAACGTGGGTTGGCTTGAAGTTGAGAAAGAGAAATTTTATAACAGTTTTTCAAAAAACTTTTCCGTCATTGATTATAACGGTAAAGATATTTCTTCGACGCTTATTCGCGTTATGGCAGGCGCGGGCGAGAACGTCTCGGCGTTTGTTGGCGATAGCGTTGCGGAGTATATCCGTGTAAATAAGCTCTATGAGATTAGGGGAGCGAAGGAAGCGTTGTCGCTTTTGAAAACGGAACGGAAGGAGCATAGTTTGCGCGTGGCGTATATGGCGGCAAAGCGCGCGCCGTCGCTTGGAATTCCTGAACGCAAGGCGATAGAAGCTGCGCTCTTCCATGATTGCGCGAAATATTTGCCGAATAGCCATGAGTTTTTGAAGGGGTTTTCGTGTGATGAACGCGTACCTGCCCCCGTCGTACATCAATTTAGCGGGGAGTATCTTGCGAGAATTCGGTTTGGGATAACGGACGAAGACGTCTTGAATGCGATTGCCTATCATACGAGCGGTAGGGAGAATATGAGCGCGCTTGAAAGACTGATTTTTCTTGCCGATATGTTGGAATCGGGGCGAGATTTTGAAGGTGTTGACGAGCTTAGGGAATTGTTCTGGGATACTTCGGACGATTTGACGAAATGTATGGCGGTTGCGCTTACTAAAAGTCTTGAATTTTTACAAAAAAAAGGCGGAGAGATCTACGCCTTGACCGCTCAAGCGGAAAAATATTATAAAAAACTTTCTGAAAAAGGAGAATGAATATGACGGAAATTACTAGTAAAGAATTAGCGCTTGCGGCGTGTAAGGCGCTTGCGGATAAGCGTGGTAAGGATATCGTGACGCTTTACGTGCGTGAAAAGACTTCGCTTTGCGATTATTTCGTGTTGGCGAGCGGTAGCAACTCTTCGCAAATTCGCGCAATGGGCGAACGTGTGGAAGAAGTTATTTCTCGTGAGTACGGTATTGACCCTACGCGTACCGAAGGGGTGCGTGACGGAAGGTGGGCGGTCGTCGATTACGGCGACGTTATCGTGCATATTTTTAACGACGATACGAGACTTTTCTATCATCTTGAAAGGCTTTGGGGCGATGGCGAAAATCTTGAAAAGTACGTTGACCCCGACGAAGAGTAAGAAGAAAAACGCGTAGGTCTTTTGACTTCTTATTCGAAGATTATTTGAAACGAAATTCTTTCGGTTCGCCGTAGTTTTGTTTGGGGCGGGTCCGCTTTCGTTCGACAATGTAATAAATAGGCTCTCGTTCCGTTTGTTTGGGTTCGGGAGTCTTTTTTTCTTCGGTAGTAGGGGGAGTTGTGGTTGGTTTTTGTCGTTGGGTTCTCGATTCCCAGCCAAGTTTAACGAGTACGAAGATATGTACGGCAAGGAAGCAAAACAGGAATAAAAAGACGACTAAACCAAAGCCACTTATGGCGGTTACGCTTAAAAAGGAGTAGGGCAGGTATGCGTTGAATTCCAAAATAGATAAGGTGTTCATGGTTAAATTATAGCAGTTTTTTCGCGTAGAAAAAGGGGGATTGAGCGCGGAAAACGTCGGGTTTTGGCGAAAGTATGGGCTTTTAGAATGCTTAAAAAGCTTGGTGAGTATATTCGGGCTTTTGATGACATAAACTAAAGGTATGAGAAGATATTTTTCCTTGTTGTTTGCTACGCTATGTTTTTGTATGACGGCGTATTTCGCCGCGCTCCGATCCATCGTTCAAGGGGTAGAAGGCGGTGTTCTCGTTTCGGAAGGGAAACAATTCGTGGTTGTGATTGACGCGGGACACGGCGGGATAGACGGCGGTGTGACGGGCAGGCGAACGGGGGTTAAGGAAAGCGATGTGAATTTAGCGGTGAGCTTTGCCTTAAAAGACGTTTTTGAAGACGCTGGGTTTTTGGTCGTGCTTACGAGAAAGACGGAACACGGTTTAACGAAAGACGGTGGGCTTTGGACGAAGAACGGGGATATGCGAAGGCGTAGGGAGATTATACAAAGCGTTTCGCCGGATTTGGTGTTGTCCATACATCAAAATTTTTTGCCGTCTTCAAGCAATGTTCGGGGCGGACAGGTGTTTTATAGGGAGGGTGAGTCTAACGAAAAGCTTGCTTTGTGTGTGCAGGATGGTATAAATTCCGTTTATACCAAACACGGCGTTAAAAGCCGTCAAGCGAAGGCGGGGAAGTATTATATGCTCGAATGCACGGATGCGCCTTCGCTCATCGTTGAGTGTGGGTTTCTCTCAAACGCGGAAGACGAGTATTTACTGACGACTTCTTCGCATAAAAGACAAATTGCAAGCGCGATTTTTTCAGGAGCGCTTGCCTATCTTCAAGGTGAAAACTCTTTTTGAAGATAGAAAATACTGCCGAAAAATCAAAGCTTTGGCGTGATTTCTTAAAGGTTACGGGGACGAGTTTCCCGTAATTTTTTTACAAAGTAAAAAACTCTGACGAAAACCGCGGAAAAAACCTTTGGCAAGAACGAAAAAATCTAAAATAACGCTTGTCATTTTGCTTTGAATGTGGTATAATTGAAAGAAAGAATGGTTTGGAGGCGGAATATGCTCTTGCAGGGCGATTTTCTCACAAAAGAAGAAGCGAAAAGGTTGAGTCCCGTTACGCTTGCGTTTTTGGGCGACGCGGTGTACGCGTTGTACGTACGTGAACGACTTGTGAAGACGAGTGGGGCGAAGGTGGCGGATTTGCAAAAGGCGTCTTCAAAGATTCTTTCGGCGCACGCGCAAAGTGAGTTTTTAAGTTACCTTTTACCGCTTTTTACCGAAGAAGAAAACGATATTTTTCATCGCGGTAGGAATGCGAAAAAGGCGACGAAAAGTAAGAATTCCACGCCTGCGGAGTATAATCGTTCTACAGGGCTTGAAGCCGTCGTTGGGTATCTTTACGTCACGGGGGAAGTTCAAAGGCTTGAAGAGTTGTTCTCTGTTTTGGACGAAGAAAAGTTCAAGATTATCTCGCAAAGCTCGCCGTTTAAGCCGTCGCATTGAGCGTGATTTTTGGCTTACGGAGTAACGAAAGGACCATTAAATAAACGATAAATTAACGAAAAAAAGAAGGAAAAGATTTATGAAAACGGAAGGTAGAAACGCCGTAAACGAACTGCTTAAAACGGGTAAAAATATAGATAAAATTCTTATTGAAAAGGGTGCGCAAGGCTCGCTTTCGGTGTTGTTTGCTGAAGCGAGAAAACGGAATTTGCGCGTTCAGTTTGTAGATAGACAGGTGCTTGATAAAGAGAGCGTGACTGGTCGTCATCAAGGGATTATCGCGTTTACGACCGATTACGAGTATTACGATATCGACGATATTATCGCGGAAAAGAAGAATGGAAAGGGCGGTTTTATCGTGCTTTGCGACGGGATTGAGGACGTGCATAACCTTGGCAGTATCTTGCGTGTGGCGGAATGCGCGGGCGCGGACGGTGTGATTATCCCTAAAAATGGTAGCGCGACGGTTACCGAAAGCGTGATCCGTATCTCGGCGGGCGCGGCGGAACATATGAAGGTTGCGAAAGTGGCGAACCTGAACCAAACGATAGAGTATTTGCAAAAGAACGGGTACTGGATTTACGCGCTTGAAGCGGGCGGAGAAGATATCTATTCCGAGAATTTTTCGGGGAACGTTGCGCTCGTCGTTGGGGGCGAAGATAGCGGTGTGAAGCGTTTGACGAAGGAGAAATGTGATAAGATTTTATCAATTCCTTTGCTTGGGCGTGTTAATTCGCTCAACGCGTCGGTTGCGCTTGGGATTGCGGCGTACGAAGTCGTACGAAATCGTTTGAAATAAGCGGTGTTGACAAAAACGGATAAGGTGAAGGAATGAAAACGAACGAAAAAGACGAAATTCTCGTTTTGAGAGCGCAAGCGGATGACAAGCAAGCAACGGAAGAACTGCTTTTGAGATATGCAGGGCTCGTGCGCGGTCGCGCTCGGGGATTTTTCCTTCCCGGCGGGGAAACGGAAGATCTTATTCAAGAAGGTATGATAGGGCTTTATTGCGCGATTTCCGATTACAAGGAAGTAAATACTACCTTTAAGACCTTTGCGTACGTATGTATCACTAGGCGGATTTTGGATGCGGTGAAGGCTGCTGCTAGAAAGAAAAACGTACCGCTTAACGGGTACGTGTCGTTGTTTGACGCGGACGAAGCGTTCGCGCCGGAGGACCCCGAGGAGGAGCTTATTCGTAGGGAAGATAAACGGGAGTTTTTACAAAAAATGAGCCGTACGCTTTCCGATTTTGAGTTCAAAGTGACCGTTATGTATATGGACGGTATGAAATGTTCGGAGATTTGCGAAGCGACGGGGAAGGATACCAAGAGCGTGGATAACGCGATTCAAAGAAGTAAGAAAAAATTGCAAAAATTATTGAAAATTACGGCGGATTAAGGAGAAATTATGGCGTATTTGGCACTCTATCGTATGTTCCGTCCTACGACGCTTGACGACGTGGTAAGGCAAGAACATATCGTTACTATTTTGAAAAATCAAATTGAAACGGGTCGCGTTGGGCATGCGTATTTGTTTTGCGGGCCCCGTGGTACGGGTAAGACGAGTATCGCTAAAATTTTCGCGACTGCTATTAACTGCGAAAGGCCTGTGAACGGCTCGCCGTGCGGGAAGTGCGAGGCTTGCCGCGCGTTAGCGCAACCTACTAATCTTGATATTTCGGAAATAGACGCCGCTTCTAATAACGGTGTGGACGAGATGCGTGACCTTCGTGAGAAGGTACAGTATCCGCCCGTTGCAGGGAAGTATAAGGTGTATATTATCGACGAGGCGCACATGCTTTCTCAAAACGCTTTCAACGCGCTTTTGAAGACTTTGGAAGAACCGCCTCGCCACGCCGTATTTATTTTGGCGACGACGGAATCGCAAAAAATCCCTGCGACGATTTTGTCGCGATGTATGCGTTTTGATTTCAAACTTATTCCACAAGCCGATCTTGAGTTAAGGCTTAAAAAGGTCTTTGATACAATCGGGAAAAAATACGAAGACGAAGCGGTGTCGGCAATTGCAAGGGCAGGCGCGGGGAGTGTTCGTGATATGCTTTCGCTTGCGGATACCTGCGTTTCCTATTCCGTGGATAAGGTTACCTATGAAGCGGTTAGCGCGGTGCTTGGAAAAGCCGATTTTAAGACGATTTCCTATCTTTGCTATGCGATGTTAAGCGGAGAAACGGCTAAGGCTGTTGAATGCGCGGAGACCGTGCTTGCTACGGGTAAGAACGTTGGGGCGTTGCTTATGGACGTTTTAGGGTTCTTGAACGATTGCGCGGTTGTGAAGACTTGTCGCGATGCGCAAAATATTTTAGCAATGCCTCAGGAAACGTACGAGGAGACCTTGAAAATTGCGCGCGCAGTGGACGGGCATACCTTGCTGCGAGCAACGGAGATTTTCACGAAGCTTGAAACTGAGCTTCGCTATTCTGCATCGCCTAGAGTGCTTTTTGAAACGGCGGTATTTAAGGCGAGTATGCCGAAGGTTGATTACGATATCGAATCTCTTCTTGCGAGAATAGAATCGCTTGAAAAGAAACTTGAACAAGGGGTTACGGTTGTGGCGAAAACTACGCCTGAACTCGTACCTGCCCCTGTGGAAATAAAAAAACAAGCCCCCGTGGTTGACGAGGAGCCGATGGCGGAAGAGCCGTATTACGAAGTTCCGCTTATGGAAGAACCGCCTGAAGAGTCTTCCTATTTTGAGCCTTCTAAACCGCAAAGCGTTAAGGAGAAAGCGGTTGAGCCGTCTTTGGAAACGCCGAAAGCGGAAGAGAAAAAGCCCGCGCTTAGACAAGCGGTTGCCGGAGATGCGAAAAATACCTTTGGTACCTTCCTTCGCGCGCTCCGTAAAACGGGCAGAAACGGTGTGCTTTATACGATTTGTATGGATTTGGATTACGCCTATGAAGACGGGGTATTCGTGCTTTATACCGAGAGTGAGTCGATGTATCGTTCGCTTATGAAAGCGGAACATTACGCGCTTTTAGGGCAGGCGTTTGAAGCGGTTGGAATGGGTGAAGGCTCGTTCACGGTACGCTTACGCGGTAAGCAGGCGGATAATTTTAATAAGGATTTTGAAGAGATTAAAACTCGTTTTGCGGGCGTTAAGGTGGATTTGAAATAACGCTTGTACTCAATACGAAATAAAAATATAAAGAAGTTGGAGGAACAAAAATGGCAGGTTTTAGAGGGAATAACGGCGGTATGCAAAATTTGATGATGCAAGCCAAGAAAATGCAAGAAGAAATGGAAAAGACGGCGGCGCTCCTTGATGATTGGGAAGTCGTTGGTACGGCGGCTAGCGAAGCGGTTGTCGTGTATATGAACGCGAAGAAAATCATTAACGGGATTGAGCTTGACGAGAGTATCGTTGACCCCACGGACGTGGAAATGCTTGAAGACCTTATCATGGCGGCGATTAACGACGGTTATGCGAAGGCGGATAAGGTTTACGAAGAGAAGATGGGGCAATACGGAAATATGGGCGGACTTGGAGGATTGTTGTAATCCATGGAAATTTTTATCGAGCCTATCGGCAAACTCATCAACGAGTTTTCCAAGCTCCCCGGCGTAGGGAAAAAAACGGCGCAACGTTACGCCTATAAAATTATTGATATGCCAGAAGCGGACGCGAGGGCGTTTGCCGACGCTATTATCGGCGTTAAGCGTAAGGTTAAGTATTGTAATATTTGCGGTAACTTTACCGAAAAGGAAACGTGCGAGATTTGCGCGACTCGTGACGAGTCCGTGATTTGTGTGGTTAAAGAACCTAAAGACGTTGCGGCGATTGAGAAATTACACGAGTTTAAGGGCGTGTATCACGTTCTCCACGGCGTAATTGATCCTATGGACGGGGTCGGCCCGAACGATATCCGTATCCGTGAACTTCTCGCTCGGCTTTCAGATGGGAAGGTTAAGGAAGTGATTGTCGCTACCAATCCCGACGTGTCCGGAGATGCGACGGCAATGTACCTTGCAAGGCTTATAAAACCGCTTGGGATTACGGTTAGTAGGCTCGCGCACGGTATTCCTATCGGGTCGGAGATTGAATATACCGACGACGTGACTTTGACGCGCGCTTTCGTTGAAAGAAATCAACTTTAATAGAAAATAAAAGTATAAAAAAAGAACTCCTTTTCGTTATGAAAGGGAGTTCTTAAGTTTTAGTTTTTTTTGAGTCTTACTTGAATTTTCTGAGCTTTTTGCCTCTCAACTCATTACGCAACGCGCCGTAAGGAGCGCTGATGATGATAAGCACGAGGACACCCAAAATTGCAACCCAACCCGACGCTGCGAAGGAAGGATCTAAGTTGTAGGGGTTAGCGACTGCGGTAGGGTTCTTGGAGATGAAGTGTAAGACGATGCTAGGGATAAGCCAGAGTAAGCCGGGCAAACCGCCGAATAAGATGGGAACTCTGAACTTAACTGTGTTGTCCCTGTTGAATAATTTAACGAGAATTTTAATCATTAAATAAATCCACGTTGCCATAGAGAAGATGAGAAGTAAGGAAGATAATTTCAGGATTCTTCCAACCGTTTTATGTACGTCTTCACCAAGCGCGCTTAAAATCTTATTGCGAAGGTTAAGCTTAAGTTCCGAAACGGCGTCTGTTTGTTCTTCGTTTAAGGGGATAGCGACCGAAGTAGCTTCGTTTTCCGTTTGAACGGTTTCACTTACGGTGGTAAACATGTTGTTGAAGATGTTTGCGATTGCTTCATTAAAATCAATCGAGCCGTCTTCCTTTGCGAAGGTGGCAAGAGATGCGATAACGTTCGCTCTAAGTTCATCGGTGTTGATGGTGGGGGTGTCCGTGGGTTCTAATTTCCCAATGGCGTCGTTCATTGCGTCAACAACGGCCTGAGCAACGCTTTCAGTCGTTGCGTTTTCAGCTCTGATTGCTTCTACGATGCTGTCGATTTCTTCATCAATGTTAACGTCTGCGAGTCTGTTTTCAAGCTCTTCGCTGGTAATGGAGAGAGTAGAGCGCAATATGTCCTTACCTTTGGTAACTGCGAGTTGTTTCGCTGCGTTTACTGCGATGTTTTCAATGGTGGGGAAAAGCTGTTCGATAAGTAAATCAACGTTGTCGTCTACGAGAGCGGTGATGGTATCGTTAAGGTCGGCGTTCGTGTCGAAGTGAAAAATCATTCTATTCAAAACGCTTGCAGCGGTGTCGAGGACAACGTTTGCAGGAACGACGATATCAAGCTCAAGAGCAACGCCTTCGTTTACGAGCGCGGCTACGTCAATTTCTTCATTTTCAAACTTAACGAATTCGGTGACTTGTTCTTTCGTGAACTCAGCGTTTGCTTTAACGCTGAAGAACGGTTGCGTTGCGTAAGCCACGAGAATAAGAATAGACATGACGAAAATGATAAGATTGAAGATGAAAACGGACAATCTACGTTCAGATCTATTTTCAGCATGAACGTTCGTCAAAAGACTCATGTAAACCTCCAAAAAGCATAATAACACTTTTACATTATAATATACATATAGTTTACTCTATTTTTTTGAAAATGTCAATAACATTTTTAGTTTTTTTGACGGATTTTTTTAACGAACGCATAAATTTTTTTTGAAAAACGCAAAGTAAGGGTATGTCGAGAGTGAAAGTGAGAGAGTCGATAAGAACCAAAGACGAGAAAGAGAGTTGTTTTCCTGATCGGTTAGGAGTGGGAGAGAATAGGGTATGACGGGCAAAGATAGAGAAAATTATAATAAAAATTATATCGAGTACGTAAATTCCTTCGCGCCACCGACGAAGCATTTCAAGAACTGCGTGAGAGCCTTTCTCGTGGGTGGTTTGATTTGTACGGTGGGGCAGTTTATCCGCGTTGTTTTGGAAGAAGCGGTTGGGTTGTCGGGCGACGAACTTGCAGGGACGACGAGTATGATTTTGATATTTTTAGGGTGTCTTTTGACTGGCTTTGGGGTGTACGATAGGATAGGCAGGAATGCGGGCGCAGGCTCAATCGTACCTATTACTGGGTTTGCAAACAGCGTAGCTTCGCCGGCGATGGAGTTTAAGACGGAAGGGTATGTTTACGGCTTGGCGGCGAAAATGTTTATCGTGGCAGGTCCGATTATCGTGTACGGGGTGCTTTCTGGGGCGCTCGTCGGTGTGATTTACTGGCTTTTAGGGATTGCCTAAAAAGTAGAAATGAAGGGGGCAGGTATGCGTTCAAACACAATTATATTCAAAAATAAACCCAAAATCATCGCGACGGGCACGATAGCAGGTCCGAAGGAATGTAAGGGAGTCGTGGGGAAGTTCGTCGATAAAGCGTTAAGCGACGATACTTTTGGCGAGAGTACCTATGAAAAGGCGGAATGTAAAATGCTTTCGTTTGCGATAGCAAAAGCGATAGAGAATGCAAAGCTTACCGAAGAACAAATTGATTTGCTCGTTTCAGGGGATTTATTAAACCAGATAATTTCCGCGTCCTTTGCCGCGCGAGATTTTGATTTTCCGTTTTTAGGGGTTTACGGCGCGTGCTCGACGATGGCGGAGAGTATGGCGATTGCGGCGTCGCTCGTCAATGCCGGGTACTATAAAAAAATCGTTGCGGCGACGGGTAGTCATTTCTCTTCGGCGGAAAGACAGTACCGCTATCCTTTGGAGCTTGGGAATACTCGTCCACCGCAATCACAATGGACGGTTACGGGCGCGGGCGGTTGCGTCATCTCGGACATGGGTATAGGGGATTTGTCAACAGGTGGGATTTCTATCACTTCTGCGACCTTTGGAAAGGTGGTCGATTACGGGATTACCGACGTCAATAATATGGGCGCGGCGATGGCGCCGAGCGCGTGTTCGACGATTTTACAGCACCTTCGGGATTTGGGTCGAAAAGCCGATTATTACGACTTGATTGTGACGGGGGATTTGGGCGCGCTTGGCAGTCGAATTTTGAAGGACTTGACTTGGGAGAAGGGCGTCGATATCGAGAAAAATCACGTTGATTGCGGTGAGATTATCTATAACGTCATTGAAGACGAATTTCAAGGCGGAAGCGGGGCAGGTTGTAGCGCGGTGGTGTTTAATTCCTATCTTATGGACAAGCTTAAAAAGCGTGAATTAAGCAAGGTTTTGCTCGTCGCGACGGGCGCGCTTTTATCCACCGTTTCAAGCGGTCAGGGGGAGAGTATTCCTTGCATTTCGCACGCGGTCTCGATTGAAAATTGTTGACGATTGAAAAGTGGTATTTTGGTTTGGGGGGAGATATGTTTGAACAGTATGCGGAGATTTTAGCTGGGTTTTTGAAGGCGTTTGCGGTGGGTGGACTTATCTGCGCGATTGCGCAAGTGGTCATCAATTTTACCGACTTAACGGCAGGGAAAATTCTCGTTATTTTCATGCTCGCAGGGGTGGCGTTGCAGGGTTTGGGCGTCTATCAATATCTCGTGGATTTTGCAGGCGCAGGGGCGACTGTGCCTATTTGCGGATTTGGGTATTTGCTTGCAAACGGCGCGATACGTGGCGCGGAGAAAGGGCTTTTCGGCGCGCTTACAGGCTCGCTCAGTTCGGCGAGCGCAGGGATTTCGGCGGCGGTGATTTTTGCTTTTTTAGTGTCGCTCGTCTTTAAGGCGAAGAGTAAAAAGAATTAAAAAAATGCATATAAAATAACCGAGCGGACGTACCGTTCGGTTTATTTTTCTATTTTTATGGGGGAGTCGAAGACGTCGGATTGTAAGTACACTTCGGGGATAGAGCCTACGATGATAAATTCGCCGACTAAAATTTCCGTTTCAACGGCAAGGTTTTGAGTCCTTGACGGCATGACGATACTGATGTCCGCAATCACGTTTAAGTAGATAGAGTGTTTGATTTGGTTGATGCCTACGCTTTTGAACTCGGAAGAAAAATCGCAGGTCACCGAACTGACGGGAATAATCTTGAAATGAACGTTTGGTCCAACCCCTGCAAGCGTTTCAATACCCGAGAGCGCGCCAAGCGGAACGGGGATCCCGTTTAGGCTTAGGTTTTTTAGGTTGGCTTGGGAGATGGACGCGGTATCCCGCGCGATTTGGTTGATTTTTAAGGCGTTCGACGATACCGCGATAATCTCGCCACGCTCGTTTCTCGTGACGGTGACGAGATCGTCGTAGCGCATTTCGTCTCTTAGCGTATAGTACACCGCGTCGTTGACGGCAATAGTGGTGGATGCGCGCATGGTCGCTTCGCTGATGGATAATAGAACGCGCGTTACGTTTTTTTGGAAGTATGACCAAAGCAACGTGGCGACGAGAAGGAAGCCGACGGTAAAGGAAAGGACTCCTTTCTTAAAGGATTTTTTTCTGCGTGGGTGGGGTTTTGCTTTTTTAGGGATTTTCGTTGGTTTTGGCGGATAGGTGGGTAGGTCGTACTCGAATAATACGTTGCGTTTCGTCATTGTAAAAAGGTTTTAAGGTGGGATAAAATTCTATCGTTTCCGCAGTCGAAGTTGCATTTTTTTAAGGCGCGTTTAAGCGTTTCGTTTGTATAAACTTCGCGGATTGCTTGGGGTAGGTCTTGGATTTGAGACTCTCTTAACACCGCGCATAAGCCTTTGTCTTCAAAGTATTTCGCATTCTCGATTTGGTCGCCGCGGCTTGCGTTTTCAAGGGGTACGAACAGGGCGGGTTTTTTCAAGGCAA
>JAZQZK010000212.1:0-6736 GCA_045634025.1 Candidatus Scatosoma sp. | reverse complement strand
ATGCGAAGGACTTTGTTCGGGGCTTTGGGGGATTTTTCAAGCTCTTCAATACTGTCCGCTCTATTATTATCAAGCGCGCCTGCTGTGATCTCTACGGAGATTTCAAACTTTGGCGCGTCTTTTTCTTCGAGCGATAGCTTTGTTTTTGGAGCATTTCGCCGTACGCTTAGCGTATGCTCTTCTTTTCCGTCTTCCACCAAGTACACGGCAAGCCGAAGCTTGCTTTTAACGAAAGCAAGCGTAAGCGTTTCTTCTTTCGTTAGCCTTCCAACGAGTCTCCCGTCCTTAAAAAGCGCGGTCTCGCTCGCCGAAAAAACGGCTTCGTCACTTTCTCCGCTCTTCCCACTTTTGCTTCCGTCTTTGTCCTTGGAACCGCTAGACGAACTGCCTTGAGACGCGGTAGGGATTGTCTTAAAATTGCGTTCATCTCGTACCTGCCCCCTTGATTTTTCGTTTTCTTGCGTATTTTCCTTGCTTTCTTCTTGCGGTTTCTCCTTTTTAATGATAGGTAAATATCCGCTCTTTTCTTCTGCGTAATAGCTTTGAGAAAACTCTTTAAGAGTGGCAGGAAGAACAGTCCCGACTTCTTCCGCGTGTGAAGAAAGTACCTTTGCGATGGCAAGTCCGCTCAAGGTTTCCACGGGGTTTTTGGCGTTCAAGAGTTCTTTCGCGCTACCGTCTGAAACCGCTAAAAGACAGTCGTCGGAGATATACTCGTTTCTAAGGAAGAAACCGAGCGCGTCAAAGGCGTTGTCTTTCACCGCGCTTTCGCTAAGGACGATTAGTTGGCAAAACACGAGTTTTGGATACCAGCCCGTCTTCGCGTTGATTTTTTCAAACGCGTTAGCGACGGTTTTGCCTTTGCTGACGATTTCGGTGTCCTGTTCGCCCTGCTCGTCGGGTTTCGGCAGGGCGATTTGCGTGGTCACGATAAACTCGTCCGCCTCACGGTCAATGCCTACGGCGATGACGAGCGCGGTTTTTTGGATGTCGATTAGTCCAAAATCGTTCGTGAAAAAGGAAAAGGCAAGAATGAGCAAAATTAAAAGGTAATACCGAATAGAGTTTTTAGCGCGCATAGTAAGTCCCCCGTTTTTTGAGTTTGCGTTTTGGTTTGTGCCTTGCTTGAGTATTCTCGCCTATGAGTAGCAGTAAACAAAGTAAGGGGAGTCCGATGGAAAAACTTGGAAATATCCACCAAAGCCTCGCCGTAAACACTTCGTATAAAAGGTTGTAATATTGATTGCAAAATAAGACGAAGACGAGCAGTCCGCCGTTAATAGCGAAAGAGAACGCGAATTTTGGCTTCTCACCGAACACTTCGCGTAGGCAAAAGTTTGAAAGCAGGATAGGCGAAATGGTGGCAAGGAGTAAAATCACGGTGAGCAAGTACACGAGCATAAGGTCGATTCTCCCCACCGTCTTGAGCGCGGGGAAATATTGCGCGATTTTTGAGAACGCGTAGTGTTGGCGTGGCGCGAGCGTGGTATAAACGCCGTAGAACACCGCAAGGAATAATAGCACGAAACACGCCCCCGACCAAAACGCCGTTATGATTTTCTTGCCGTCCCCTTTTTTGTAATCGGAGTTTGCAAGGAGTGGTAGGAGTAGTAACGCGTCCGAGAAATGCACGGTCGTGGTCTTGACCGCGCTAAAAATCCTGCTTGCAGGGAACTCGAACCAAGGCAGTAACGCTTCAAAATCGCTTTCGCCAACCGACATTACGATAAGCCCGAAGAACGAGATTAAAAACACGGGCAGGCAAATATCGGACGTTCGACCAAGCGCTCGAAGACCTTTCACGCACACGAACGCGCTTAAAAAGAAAAAGGGCGTGAAGGTGAACCGTGACGGCGCGGTATCGTAAAATACCGCGTGCGTAAACTTCTCAACGTCCAAAATCGGCAAAAGCGCAGTGAATAGATAATAAAGAGCAAGCAATAAATATACCCCTTTTAATACCGCTTTGCCAAGCTTTTCTTCGATCAACTGAAAAACACTTTTCCCTGATCTGTTCGTGATAAAAAGCAGGGCGCTAACCCCGATAAATTGCAATAAGAACTGTAAAAACGCAGGCAGTAAAAGGTCGCCCAAGGCATTTTTTGATAGCCGAGACGGCGTTTCAAGGAGTCTTGAAACAGGCAAGATGAACGACGTGAAAAAACATAATTGTCTGACGTTTATTTGTGGCGGATTTTTTGATTTGACGGGGGCAGGTATGCGTTGAACGCGTTTCATGGGCGTGCTCCTTCATTGCGCTTAAAGCGAGTTTTGTTCTTTGAATCAAGGAAATTTGGTCGATTTTTGAGTCCGTCAAAACCGTATTTAACGGCGGTGTCTTTAAGATCATTTATACAAAGGGGTGAGAAGGGTGAAAGTAGCGGCGCGCCGAACCCGTCTGCGCTCACAAGATAGTATAAAAGGAACGCGGATAAGACGATGATTCCAAACCCGCCTTCGCTACCTGCAACGAGCAGGAAAATCCAACGCAGTACGCTACCCGTTTCCACGAAGTTCGGTACGGTGTAAAGGCAAATCCCCGAAATTGCAACGACGATAATGGCGGTTGTGGATAAAATCCCTGCGCTGACCGCCGTTTCCCCAAGCACGAGCGCGCCCACGACGGATAGCGCCATGCCAACGTATTTTGGCATACGCGTACTCGCTTCTTTTAGGATTTCTAAAAGTAAGACGACGACGAAGATTTCCATGCTCGGCGATAGCGGTAACCCCTGTACGCTACCTGCGATCGTTAGGGTGAGTCCAAGCGGTAAAAGTTGGAGCTTGAAAAGTTGCGCTGTGACGTAAAAAGCTGGGAGTAGGAGCGCCACACCGAGCGCGAAAAATCTGATCACTCGAAAAATCGTCGCCATAAACGGCGAAATGAAATAGTCTTCGCTCGTTTGTAAATCTTCCGTCAAGATAAAAGGCAGGGTGAGCGCGATGGGTGAGCCGTCAACGAGTAGCCCCACTCTCCCTTCCGCAAGTTTGGCGCAAAAAATATCAGGCTTTTCCGTCGTGCCGACCTGTTTGAAAATGGAATGCCGTCTTGGCGCTAATAGCGTTGCGAGATAGGACGAATCGACGACACAATCAATATCTATCTTTTTAAGTTCGGCTAAAACTTCGTTCTTGATTTCGCTTTTACAAATCCCGTCAAGATAACAAATTGCAACGTTCGTATCGCTCCGTCTGCCGATTTTCAGTAGTTCAAAGCGTAGCTCAGGCGTCTTTAACCGTTTTCGGACGAGCGACATATTCGTTTTAACGTCTTCAATAAACCCTTCCCTTGGTCCTTTGATTGCAACGTCGGTTGGCGGTTCGGTGACCGTCCGCGCAGGCAAGGATTTTGCCCCGATGACGAACGCGGTGGTAAGTCCGTCCACGATAAGAACGCTGTTCCCGTCAAGGATTTCTTTTACAAGATTTTTCGGGCTTGTTTCGTCCTTTAATTCGGGAAATAAAAGGGCGGTCTTTACCCTGTTCACAAACTCGTTCGTCGCATACCTGCCCCCTTCATTTTCGGTTTTTTGAGTAAAAATCTCTTCTTTAGAGTCCGATAAAACGAGCCTAGTAAGTGGGCGAGCGACAAGCTCGCCAAGGGCTTGTTTGTTCACCATTCCATCCGCGTAAACGATGGCGCAATTCGTTCCGTCCTTGGTATGGAAGGAGTAGGTTAAGACGTCTTCGGCGGGCAAGAGCTCTTTCAAAAGGGATAAATTGTCTTGTAAGTTTTCAAAAATTTTCGTGTTCACGAAAGCAGTTTGGGTTATTTTTATAAAAAGTATGTGGTTAAAACGCGACATAGCCCGAATACGTTTGACTTTTTTCGTCTTCGTTGCTATACTTGAATATGGGCGAGCGTGGCGTAGCCTTGAACGAAGACTAAAAAGGAGAATGGAAATGGAAGTTGCGCTTAGCGAGTACGAAGTTGCGGAAGATATGCAAATAGGCGATTTGAAAATCGTTCAAGACACTCGGCTTTATCGGTTCACGTCCGATTCCGTCCTGCTTTCAAAGTTTGCAAAAGCCCGCTCGAACGAGCTTGTGGCGGATTTTTGTTCGGGGAGCGGTATCGTTGCCTATCATTTCCACGCGCTCAATAGAGAACGGACGAACACCTGTAAGTTTTCCTTGTTTGAAATGCAAGAATCGCTTGCAAAACTTTCTCAAAAGACCGCGATTTTGAACGGGTTTGAGAATTTTGAAACGGTCAACTGCAAACTGCAGGAAATCCCCGAAAGCTACCGCGAAAAATTCTCGCTTATCCTTTGCAATCCCCCCTACGAGCGTGGCGGTTTCGATAACGACGACTATGAAAAGGCGGTTTGCCGTAAAGAAATCACGCTCAATTTAAGCGAAATCACAAAGGCGGCGTCCTTTGCCTTGAAGTACGGCGGAAGAATTGATCTCGTCCACCGCGCCGACCGTCTTGCCGAAGTTTGCTATACCTTAAAATCCGCGAACATCGAAGTCAAGAAAATCCAGTTTGTGGCAGGTTCTAAGGACGCAAAGCCCTACCTTGTCCTTATCGAAGGGGTTAAGGGCGGTAAGCCCGCGACGGAGCTTTTGCCGACGATTATCAATAAACGCTAAAAAAGATTCGGGGCGAGAAGGCCCAAAAAAGCTATGGAAAAAGAAAGATTAAGGAGAGAGTTATGGTCTATTTAGTAGCCACCCCGATAGGGAACTTAAAAGACATTACCCTTCGCGCGCTTGAAACGCTCAAAGACGCGGACGTCATTTTTTGTGAAGATACTAGGCATACGCTTAAGCTCTTGAACGCGTATGAAATCAAAAAACCGCTCTACTCTTGTCATAAATTTAACGAACTAGAAGCGTCTGAACGCATAATCGCTTTAAGCAGGGAAGGAAAAACCGTTGCCGTCGTGTCGGACGCCGGTACGCCCGTTGTTTCCGATCCCGGTAACGCGCTTTGCAAACGCTTACGCGAAGCAGGCGAGCCGTACACTTTACTCCCCGGCGCGTGCGCGTTTGTGGCAGGGCTTGTGTTGTCGGCTTTGGATGCGGACAGGTTCGCGTTTATCGGATTTTTGCCCGATAAAACGAGCGAGAAGAAGTCGGTTTTGGAACGCTATAAGGACGTTGATTTAACGCTCGTTTTCCACTCCGCTCCACAGGACATTGATAAAAACGTGGCTACCATGTACGAGATTTTCGGGGAAAGAAAGGCGTGCGCGGTGCGTGAAATTACAAAAATCCACGAAGAGAGCCGTTCCTTTATGCTCTCGGAAGGCTTGGACGGTGAAAAGCGCGGGGAATACGTGCTTGTCGTAGAAGGCGCGTCTAAAAAGGAAAATCCGCTTAATTCCCTTTCGGAAACGGAGCATATCCGTTATTATATGTCGCAGGGATTAGACAAGAAAGACGCTTTGAAAAAAGCGGCGAAAGACAGGGGCGTTTCGAAATCCGATTTGTATAAATTTGCGCTTGATTTATAAAATGGGCATACCATGTACGCGTTGAACGATGTTTTACTCAGAAAACCGTCGTGCGTTTACTCGTTTTTGTTTAAGAATAAAAAATTGCGTTGATAAATAAAATAATAAATGGAGGAAGAAAATGTATTTCGATTATTATTTTACTTTTTTCGGGTTAATACTTTTATGCGCGATGTTCTCGGTTTGGGCAAGTAATAAGGTTAAAAGGACTTATCGCGCGTATAATTCCGTGCCGTTGCGCTCGAACATGACAGGCTACGATACCGCAGTAAGACTTCTTCGCGCGAACGGAGTTCAAGATATTTCCGTGAATCGTGTCCGCGGCGAACTTACCGACCACTACCACCCTACAAAAAAAGTTGTCAACCTTTCGGCGAGTACGTATGGGAATAATTCGGTTGGCGCGGTTGCGGTTGCGGCGCACGAAATCGGTCACGTTATGCAAAAAAAGAAGGGCTACTTGCCCTACAAATTACGTAGCGCGCTCGTAGCCGTGACAAATATCGGCTCAAGACTCGCAATCCCGCTCGTTATTTTCGGATTACTTCTTGATATGTTCGTGTATTACGGACAAGACGCGTCGTTTGGTTATTATCTTGCTATGCTCGGCGTGATTTGTTACGGGCTTTCGACGGTGTTCATGCTCGTAACGTTGCCCGTTGAGTTTGATGCAAGCCGTCGCGCGAAAAGAATGCTTTTACAAGAAGGCATCGTCACCGCCGAAGAAGCGGAAGGCGCGGAGCAGGTCTTGAACGCTGCGGCGCTCACTTACGTTGCTTCGCTTGCAACTTCGCTCGTGTACTTCTTACGGTTCGCCGTTTGGGTACTTACCATGTTCGGCGGTCGCCGTCGCAGATAACTTTATAGAAGGAATATACTATGAGAGAAAAAGATACCGTTAAGTTTGAAAACAAAGGCGAAATAAAAATGATCGCGCACAGGGGGCTTTCGGGGTTGGAACTTGAAAACACCTGTCCTGCGTTCGTGGCTGCTGGCGTGAAGAGTTACTACGGCATTGAAACGGACGTACACGTCACCAAAGACGGAGAAATCATCGTGTATCACGACGACAATCTCAACCGCCTTACGGGTATGGATAAAGTCGTAGAAGAATGTACCTTCGCCGAACTTCGTGAGATAACGTTTACGGACACGGACGGCGTGGCCAAACGCAAGGACTTGTTCCTGCCTACGCTCGAAGAATATATTTGCATTTGTAAAAAATACGACAAGGTCGCGGTGTTGGAACTCAAAAACCAGATGGAAGAAAAATA
>JAZQZK010000211.1:0-2116 GCA_045634025.1 Candidatus Scatosoma sp. | reverse complement strand
AAGCTATCTGCATATTTCTTTCCGTATTTCATCTTCTTAACACCTCCGCTTAGTCTTCCACGGTAACGCCCATACTACGAGCGGTACCTGCGACCATGCTCATTGCGCTTTCAAGCGTCGTGCAGTTCAAATCGGGCATTTTCGTCTTAGCGATTTCCTCAACTTGAGCCTTCGTGAGCTTACCAACTTTAACACTGTTGGGTTTAGCGCTTGCCGTCTCAATACCAAGAGCTTTCTTGATAAGAACGGGAACAGGGGGGGTCTTCAAAATGAACGTGAAGGAACGATCTTGATAAATCGTTACAACAACGGGGATGATGAGACCGGGTTTGTCTGCCGTTTTTGCGTTGAATTCCTTCGTAAAGCCGGGCAAGTTAATACCGAAGGGACCAAGGGTGGAACCTACGGGAGGAGCCGGAGTCGCTTTACCAGCGGGAAGTTGCAATTTTACGACTGCTGTAATCTTCTTTGCCATAAATATTTTCTCCTATTGTGGTTTTGACAAGACGCCCTCAAAAATTTGACGTCTCTCCCACTTATTACCAAAAGGGGTTGTGTGAATCGCTAACCGCGTCACGCGTAAGGCGTAAAGCCTTTAATTATTCGGAATCAGCTTCCGAAGTTTCGGGAAGGGGCGCGTCCACCTTCTTGATTTGAATGTACTCAACTTCAACGTCCGTCGTTCTACCGAACATAGTGGTAGAAATTTTCGCTTTTTGCGCTGTGTTGTTGAGCTCCTTGATCGTACCGAAGAATCCCTTCAAAGGCCCGTCTTCGATAGAAACGATGTCGCCTACGCCGAAATCGACGTTGGAAACAAATTCTTCAAGACGCATCTTACGAATTTCGTCGGGCTTCATAGGGATAGGACGGCCTTGAGGACCGCAGAACCCCGTAACGCCACGAGTGCTCGTTACGTAATACCAAATCTGGTTGGTGTAAATCATCTTAATAAAGACGTAGCAGGGAAGGAGTTTTCTTTCAACGACCTTCTTTTTGCCGTTCTTTTCTTCGATGACTTGCTCCATAGGGATTTTCAAATCAACGATATAATCGCCGAGGTTGTTGTTTTCAATCAATTTTTCAAGGCTATCCTTAACCATAGCTTCATAGCCGGAATAGGTGTGAAGGATATACCATTTGGGTTGTTCGTTCATCACGTAACCTCCCTAATTAACCTTGAGAAATCAATTCAAGAAGCCAACCCAAAAGGGAGTCAACGCCCGTAACGATAATCAAGAATGCGATAACGATTACGAGAACGACGCCCGTCGTTTTCAAAACGGTGCCGAATTTCGGCCAGGTGACTCTTTTCAATTCAGAGAAAGTTTCTTTAAACTTTGCTCCAACACGACGAAACCAACTCGGTTTAGTGTTTTTGGATTTACTAGTTGCGTTTGCCATTGTTTACCTCAAACTGCGCGTAAATTCACGCGCGCTGTCTTATTTAGATTCTTTGTGATCGGTGTGCTTTTTGCAGAAAGGGCAGTACTTGCTGAAAACAAGTCTGTCGGGATCGTTCTTCTTATTCTTCATAGAATCATAGTTTCTGCGCTTGCATTCCGTGCATTCAAAAGTGATTTTCGCTCTTGCTGTCTTGGTTGCCATAATCAAAACTCCATACAAAAAAATTACACCTCTCGGGGTGCGTATATAGATTTTACCATATAAAACATAGCTTGTCAATCTTTTTTGAAGTAAATTTCACTATTTTTTTACTATTTTTATATATTTTTTCAAGTTTTTTCCGCGACCGCTTTTTCCATCCAAACCCCTGCCCAAAACTCCGCCTAATCCCCATAAAAATATAATGGTACGAGCACGCGCGCGCGAATAAAAATTGATCCGCTATAAGAAAAATTCCCCTAAAGCATTGACAAAAACAGGAAGAAGGTCTATAATAGAACCAACCGAACGAACGGTGGGAATCAAATCCACGCAAAACGCTAAAAGGAAGGAACTTTTATGAACGAAACGATGCAAACCATACTCTCTCGTAAAAGCGTGAAGAGTTATAAATCCGACCAAGTCCCCGAAGAACTTTTGGAGCAAATCATACAGGCAGGCTTATACGCGCCGTCGGGCAGAAACAAACAAGCCCCGATAATCCTTGCCG
>JAZQZK010000210.1:0-4155 GCA_045634025.1 Candidatus Scatosoma sp. | reverse complement strand
AAATTGATTGCGGTGGCGGTACGTATATCCGCTCGCTTGCAAGGGATATTGCGATTGCTTGCGGTACGACTGGGCTTATGAGCGCGTTACGCCGTACGAAAAGCGGTATTTTCACGCTTGAAAACGCTATTAATATAGAAGAATTGACGGAAGAAAATATTCAAAAAATGGTAATCCCCACGGACATGGTATTGCCGTTTCCTGTTTTGGAACTTACTTCGCCAAAGAAAGATAAGATTTTCGACGGCGTGGCAATCCCTACCGATTTCGCGGACGGGGAGTATAAATTTTACCGTGACGGAGTGTTCTACGGGATTGCGGAAGTTAAGAACGGAAAAGCGAAGATTAAGACGAAATTATGTTAAGAACCACCATATTGCGACAATTTGATAGTTCTTTGCCGTGCGTAATTTTGCTCGGCGGGTTCGACGGCTTACATTTAGGGCACAGACGGCTTGTCGCGCGCGCAAAAACCTTTAACCTTCCTATCGGCATTATGACGATCGGGGACTGTAAAAAGGCAGGGGATTTGTTCACCGTTTCCGAGCGTGAAGAGATTTTCAAAATCGCAGGCGTGGATTTCGTTCTAGAAATGGACTTTTCTAAGATAAAGGACTTATCCCCCGAAGAGTTTATCGCGCTTTTGAAAACGGGCAGGACGGTCAAGGCGTTCGTGTGTGGAACGGATTTTAGGTTCGGCGCAGGTGCGAAAGGGGATTTTTCCACGATACGAGCGTTAGGCGAAGAAGTTTTCGTGGAAGAGTTACTGTACGAGAACGGAGAAAAGGTAGGCGCGAGTTTGGTGAAATCCCTTCTTGAAAAGGGCGACGCTATGCAGGCGAAAAAACTGCTCGGGCATGCGTTCTTCGTGGAAGGCGAAGTGCAAGAAGATAGGAAAATCGGCAGGACGATAGGGTTTCCGACGGCGAATATTCGATACCCTAAGGGTAAGTTCCCTATAAAAATAGGGGTGTATGAAACGAGCGCGGTAATCGACGGAAAACGATATAAAGGCATCACCAACTACGGCGCAAGACCGACGTTTTTAGACGGTGAAGTTTGGACGGAAACGCATTTCATCTCGTACACGGGTGACCTGTACGGCAAAAAAGTTAGGATAGAATTTGAAAGATGGCTTCGCGAGATAAAGAAATTTAGCGATGTGGAGCAGTTGAAAGAACGGCTTATAAACGACGTAAGGAGTGTGACGGAAAATGATTAAATTCGGACCGAGTGGGAATTCGGAAAGCTTTTACGAGGCGGGGTACGCGCATACCGAACAGGCGGCGAAGTTCGTCCGTGAGCGTGGACTGGACTGTTTCGAGTATTCCTTTGGGCGTGGGGTGAGAATGTCGGAAGGTACGGCAATCTCGATAGCCGACGCGTTCGCGAAAGAGAATATTGAAATTTCCGTACACGCGCCCTATTTTATCAATTTCGCCAACCCCGACGACGAGATGGCGGCAAAGTCCTACGGGTACGTCCTTGATAGCGCGAAGGCGTGTAAGATGATGGGCGGAAAGCGTGTGGTTTTCCATCCTGCCGCGCAAGGCAAAGCGACCCGTCAAGAAGCGGTTGCGCTTACGATTGAAAGGCTTAAAGTTTTAAGAGATTATATCTATCTCAACAATTTGGAAGATATGTTTTTTTGTCCTGAAACGATGGGCAAACTCGCGCAAATCGGTACGATTGAAGAAGTGACGGAGTTTTGTCTTGTGGATAGCGTGTTTACACCGTGCGTGGATTTTGGACACGTCAATTCAAGGGAGCAAGGCTCGCTTAAAACCGTTCAGGACTATAAGTCTAGGCTAGAATATATGATTGAAAAGCTTGGGTTTGAGAGAATGAAGCATTTCCACGTGCATTTCTCCAAGATTATGTACGGCGCAAAGGGAGAAATCAAGCACTTGACGATGGAAGACAGGGTGTTTGGGCCTGAATTTGAACCACTCGCAGTAGCGCTTAAGGATTTAGGATTAGAACCGTTTATCGTGAGCGAGTCGGCGGGTACGCAGATAGAAGACGCTCTGCTTATGAAGAAAATTTACTTTGGAAATTAAAAATCCTTTTGAATATACGCCGTCCACGCTTGACGAAACGGGAAATTTTTGCTAAAATAGATATAGTGAGGTGCTCGTATGCTCGTAACCAACGGAAAAAAGGTATTACAGCTTTGTCAAACGGAGGCGGTTTACGCGTCTTCGGAAACGTTGCTTAAGTTTATCATCGGTTTTGAAGCGGAAAACGGGTTCGTTATCGTCGATAAGGACGGGACGACCTTGTTCACGGACAAGCGGTATATCGAAGCGGCGGAAAAGCAGTTCCAAGGCACGGACGTTACGCCTGTACTTTTTAAGCAAGGCGAAGCCATCGAGCGTTTGAAAAAATACGAAAGCGTTGGGATTTCCTTTAACGGTACGACTGTTTCAGAGTTTGAAGCTTTGAAGAAATCGGGCGCAAAATTTGAAAATGTCGATAAGGCGTTGACGCAAGCAATGATCGTTAAAAACGAGTGGGAATTAGAGAACATTCAAAAGGCTTGTGAGATAGCGGAAAAGGCGTTCATCGCAACCCTGCCCCACATCAAAGAAGGAATGACGGAAACGCAAGTGGCGGCGTTGCTTGAATATAATATGCGTTCTTTGGGCGCGGAAGGTACGTCCTTTGCGACCATTTGCGCGTTCGGCGCGCACGCGGCAGTACCGCATCACGTAACGGGCGAAACCGCTCTTAAATTCGGCGACGAGATTTTGCTTGACTTCGGTTGCAAAGTAGGCGGCTATTGCTCGGACATCACGAGAACGGTACTTTTTGGCGACGACGGAAAGCACGAAGAGTTCAAGAAAGCCTACAACGCGGTTTTGACGGCGCACAATCTCGTGCAAGAGAATTTGCGTTCGGGAATGACGGGCGTTGAAGCGGACGCGATTGCGAGAAATTATTTGAAAGAACAAGGCTATGGCGAGCTTTTCACACATTCGCTTGGGCACGGTATCGGCTTGAACGTACACGAAATGCCTTCCATAAGCCCTAAAGGCGAGAACGTACTCGTGGACGGAATGGTCTTCTCGGACGAACCCGGCGTTTACGTTGCAGGCGAGTACGGTATCCGTATCGAAGACACCGTTCGGCTTGAAAACGGACGTGTAAAATCGTTTATGAGTTTGACTAGTAAAGAGCTTATCATTTTATAAAACGTTGCATATATTTTGTATCTTCAACGTTTTTGGTGAGTTATGTATTAGTATAAACTAAAAAATATAAATAAAAAGAAAACAATATACAAGGAGAACTAATTGTATGGCACAAATTTTGGCAGGCGATATTCGTAAAGGCGTTACCTTCGAATACAAGAGCGGCGTTTACACCGTTACCGACTTCCAGCACGTTAAACCCGGTAAGGGCGCAGCGTTCGTAAGAGCTACGCTTAAGAACGTTGTTACGGGACAGGTTTTGTCTAACGAAACTTTCAACCCCACCGCAAAGCTTGAAACGGCTCAAGTGGAAACGAAGAAAATGACGTATTCTTACTATGACGGCGAATTCTACGTATTCATGGACGAAGAATACAACCAAGAAATGCTTTCCTTCGACCAAGTTGAAGAAGCGCTCAAATACATCAAGGAAAACGATAACGTTACCGTTAAATTCCTTTACGGTAAAGCATTCTCCGTTGAACCTGAAAACTTCGTTGAACTTAAAGTTATCGAAGCAGAACCCGGCGTGAAGGGTAACACCGCAACCAACGTTATGAAGAATGCAAAGGTTGAAACGGGCGCTACCATTCAAGTTCCTATGTTCGTTGAAGAAGGCGAAACCATTCGTATCGACACCAGAACTGGCGAATACATGAGCAGAGTATAATCTCTCTTTTTGAGAATCAAAATACAGGATATTTGGAGTATCCTGTATTTTGGCATATTCTTTTTAATCTGCTAAACGCGTATATACGTCGCAATACGGCGTTGTCGCTCGGTCACGTACTTCTTGTACGCTCCCTTGCTCCGCCTTGTCTTGCTCGTATCTCCGCGTTTTGACGATTGTCCAAGTTCGGTAATGAACTGCTCGCATCTGAACCGTTACAGTAGTGGGGTGTTCGGTAATGAACTGCTCGCATCTCCGCGTTAGTAGGACATAAACAGCCTTTGTAAAAAT
>JAZQZK010000209.1:0-3437 GCA_045634025.1 Candidatus Scatosoma sp. | reverse complement strand
CCTATCCACCAAAACACTTTTGCCATAACTTTAATTGTGTCGCCAATATTTTCAAACATAAGCAACCCTCCTAAAAATTCTTGAAAATAAAAAAGTGTGCCTTGCAAGCAAAGCACACCCCGACATGTACTTCACTTGTTGTCACACAATCTTTTACACAAGGAAAAAGTTGAAATACAAAATCGCAAATTTGTACTCCCTGTGCAAAATATTAAGATTGTGTGACGAATATAGTTTAGCATATCTTCTGAAATAAGTCAAGCAATTTTAAGAAATATTAGATTTCGTTTAGCTAGTCCCTACTCAAGCAATATTAAAAGCGTGGAGAAACTCCACGCTTTTAGCTTTTTAATTATTGCTTAGTCTTCCAAGCCTTCGTTAAGCTTAACGAGTAACGTTTCAAGGTCTTCGCCGTGTACTGCTACTGCTTGAGCTACCGTTTCGTTATGAGCAAGCGCGCAACCAAAACAGTGCATACCTGCCGACATAAGAATTTCGGGAGCGTTGGGGTTGATTTGTAAGCAATCTGCAATCAAAGTATCTGCCGTAATTTTAGCCATTTATTTTTTTCTCCTTTTTTCGTATTTTCTTTATTATAACTTGTTTTTTGAAAAATTACAACCTTTCCGTATAGGAAATTTTAATTTTTTTTGAGTTTTTCACGAAATCAAAACACTTAACGCTATTAGCGACGTCATTAGCGTTGGTATTGCGACCATTACGCCGTACTTTACAAAATCCTTAAAGCTAAACTTGACGTTATGCGTTTTCAAAAGTCCCGTCCACATAATACCCGCAAGCGCGCCGATCGGGGTTAAGTACGCGCCGAGATTACTGCCGATGACCGTCGCGTAGATTTTCGCGCTCGTCGCCACTCCACTTTCGATAACCCCGCCAAAGAGTACGCTCATGGGGATATTATTGATAACGTTCGCGCTCAAGAACGACGCTATGCCGTATTTGAACGTTTCCGCAAAATCGCCCCCGCCTGAAAGCAGGCTTGCTATTTCGTTTGTGACGGAATATTTTTCTAACGCGAGCACGAGCGTGAACATGGAAAGCACGAAAGGTACGAGCTCCCAAGGCTCTCTTCTGAACGATTGACCAAGTAGTCTGCCCGTTGAAGGCGTCCACTTTTTCGTTGCCGAGTACACGAGCGAACAAGCCATCAAACTACCCGAGAAACCGAGCGCGATTAGCCACATGGACAGGGGCAGGTACGAGCTGAGCGCAAGACAAAGGATACAACCTGCTAGATGCGCGATGCCGATTATAAGCAGGTTTTTGTCGCGAACGTCTGCCGTTTTGTTGAGCGGGGTCAAGGGTTCTTGCAGTTGTTTTTTGAAGATGAGATAGAGTACGCCAAGCGCGGTCAGGCCTGCGATTAGCGTGGGTAACCACATCGTAGAAAAGTATTCGCCGAAGCCGATTCCACAAACGGCGGAAAGGTAAATGTTCGTCGGATTGCCGATCACGAGCGACATACTCCACGTGTTCGCGGCGACGAACTCCCCTACGAGATATGGAATGGGACTGACGCGTTCTTCTTTACAAAAACAACAAATAAAGGGTGTGAACGTGAGTACGACGATATCGTTTGACGTGAAAATCGTGAGTACGGATACCAACGCGTACAGCGATAAAAACAATTTCATTTGGCTACCGCGCGCGCGACGGAGCATGGAGAACGCCAACCTTCTGAAAAAGCCGAGTTCGTCTAAATACACCGATAAGAAGGTCAAGGATAAGAACAGGGTCAGGATTTTGATGGGGTTCATTTCGCCGGATGCGGTCAAACCCTGCCAGAGTTCTTGCGGGGTTAAAAGGCCGAACGAAAGCAAGAGCGCCCCACCCAAGAAGGCAGGGAGCCAGTAGATACTAATTTTTGAACCGCGATAGTCTATCGACGGTTTTACAAGCACGAGCGTGATGAGTCCGATACAGGACAACGCGCAAATAATGATAGTTGCAAGCATACGTTTTCAAAAGGGGTTCCCCTTTCCTTTCTCTATTAAAAATATTTACCAAAAAAGCGTTTGATGGGGGCAGGTGTGGGAATTTTCACGATTCCGCCACTTAAAATTACGTCCATATTTTGTTGCAGTCGGTCAAATTCCGCGCCCTTTCCGTACTCTTCGAACAGGGATTTTGCCACCATATAGTCACAGGGACGGTTGGTTAAATCGTGGCAATCGGTTGCAAGACAATGCGCCAAGCCTTTATCAAGGAGCAGGAACGCGAACTTGCGGGTACGCTCGTCTACGAACGACGAAGTGTTCATTTGTAATAAACAGCCCATATTTGCAAGTACGTTCAAATATTCTGGGTGCTTTTTTACTTCTGCGTAACGTTCTACGTGCGCGACGATGGGGATTTTATCTACCTTTTCGATAAATTCGCCCAACCTTTCGAAAAGAGTTTTGCTCCAAACGGTGGTTAAGGGAAGTTCGATGAGAATGTAGTTCGCGCCTTCAATCGCAAGCGGAGTGAGTGAGTCGCTCGATGCGATTTCTTGGGAACTAATATAGACTTCCGCGCCTAATCTTACCGTTATATCCATACCTGCTACCGCGCTTTTGATCATTTCATAGGATTTTTCGCGACGCTCAAGGAATTGCTCGGGACTGTGTTTTTGCCCGTAATAATGGGGAGTAAACACAACCGTTTTTACCCCTTGTTCGATTTCTTTTTTGAGCATTTCTAACGAAATTTCTACTGACCGCGCGCCGTCGTCAATGCACGGTAAAATGTGCGTGTGTAAGTCCGTCATTTCTTTTCCCTGTTATCATTTTACGGTATATTTTCTATACCGCGTTACTTTTTTATACGCTTTTTCATACTTTTCCCCCGCGGACGAGAAGTCCACGAGGGAATTAAAATTTTATTTAGATTACTTGAAGTATTTTACACCACTTTCGAAGAGTTTCATATCGAAGTTGCCTTCAACGTTCTTGTAAAGGTTGTCGCCGATACGTTCTGCGTGGCCCATTTTACCAAGCACTCTACCGTCGGGGGAAGTGATACCTTCGATTGCCCAAGTGGAGCCGTTGGGATTAAACGGGGATACCATGGTCGCGTTTCCGCTCAAATCCGCGTACTGCGTAGCGATTTGTCCGTTTGCTTTCATCTTTTCAAGCTCTGCAATCGGAGCGACGATTTTACCTTCGCCGTGCGATACGGGAACTTTGTAAACTTCACCTACTTTACAAGCGGAAAGCCAAGGCGAGAGGTTGGACGCTACCCTAATATCCGCTATCGTCGAAACGTGGCGAGAGATATTATTAAAGGTAAGCGTAGGAGAATTCTCCGTCATTTCGGTAACCTTACCGTAAGGCACTAAACCGAGTTTGATAAGGGCTTGGAAACCGTTACAAATACCGATTGCAAGACCGTCGCGGTTGTTGAGGAGTTCTTCAACTTGTTCTGCGATATACGGG
>JAZQZK010000208.1:0-1715 GCA_045634025.1 Candidatus Scatosoma sp. | reverse complement strand
TGACGAAACTACTCATTGACGGACCGGACGGCGTCTGCATTTGCGACGAATGTATTTCTATTTGCAGTTCCATGCTTGAAGAATCCAACGACGCAACTAGCCAAAACGCTGAAAAGGTGACTTTGAAGAAACCTGCCGAGCTCAAAGCCGAGCTTGATAAATATATCGTAGGGCAAGACAAAGCCAAGCGCGTGCTGTCCGTTGCCGTTTATAATCATTATAAGCGCATTAACGCAGTCGAGAACAAATCCAAAAAAGACGACGACGGCGTAGAGATTGAAAAGAGCAACATTCTTTTACTCGGTCCTACGGGTAGCGGTAAAACCTTGCTCGCAAGAACTCTTGCAAAAATCCTCAACGTTCCGTTTGCGACTTCGGACGCAACCACGCTCACCGAAGCAGGATACGTCGGCGAAGACGTGGAGAATATCCTTTTGAAGCTTATCCAAAACGCCGATTTTGACATCGAACGCGCGCAACGCGGGATTATCTATATCGACGAAATCGATAAAATTTCGAGAAAGAGCGAAAACGTTTCTATCACGCGTGACGTTTCAGGCGAAGGCGTGCAACAAGCGCTTTTGAAGATTATCGAAAGCACGACGGCAAACGTTCCCCCGCAAGGCGGTAGAAAACACCCCAACCAAGAATGTTTGAGAATTGACACGACCAACATTCTCTTCATTTGTGGCGGTGCGTTCGTCGGTCTTGATAAAATCGTTTCGTCGAGAAAGAGCGACGCGTCGCTCGGCTTTGGCGGTAAAGTGCGCTCTTCCAACGAAGACGCGGACTATAGTATGCTCGACGACGTAAAACCTCAAGACTTGACCAAGTTCGGGCTTATCCCTGAATTTGTTGGCAGACTTCCTATCGTCGTAAACCTCAACCCTCTTGACGAAGACGCGCTCGTGAAAATTTTGACCGAGCGCAAGAACGCCATCATCAAGCAATACGAAAAACTCGTCGGTTACGACGGCGTAAAGCTTACGGTAGAAGAAGACGCGGTGCGCGAAATTGCGCAAACCGCTATCCGTTTAAAAACGGGCGCGAGAGGCTTACGCACCATTATCGAAAGCATTATGACGGAGGTTATGTATAAAATTCCTTCCGAAGAGAACGTGGAAGAAGTGGTGATTACCAAGTCCTGCTTGACGGAAAACGAGCCCCCGAAACTTATTTATAAAAATATCGCGTAAACAAGCGCAAAACATAAGGCGGACAGTTCAACTGTCCGCCTTTTTCATACCTTCTATTATGTATTCTTTTCTTTTTCCTCATTTTTTGAGATGCTTAGACCAAGGAAAGTTGGCAGCAATACCCGCTTTATATATACGCGCGTCCGATTCGTAACCTGTATGATTTCTTTTTATACACCTATCGTAAATCTCTTCTAACACTCCGTATTTATCAAGTAAAAAGGAAACGTATTTTCCTGCCCATTCTTTTTTAAACTTAATCGATAAAACATGGGACGTGTAGAGCTTTATAAATATAGAGCAATCCTCTTTTTTCAACGCTATACATGCTTCTTGCCAACCGTTTAATTTATAGACCTCGTCTAATATGATATAACATTTTCCTTTTTCTTTGCGTTTTTCTACGTATTCAATCAATTGTTCCGAGGTTTTTATGTCGCTGTATTCAAGGTTTACGTAAATCACGTTTTCTGAATATCCAGAAATTTCTTCTGCTATTTGTTTTAAACTAAACGTTGA
>JAZQZK010000207.1:0-4500 GCA_045634025.1 Candidatus Scatosoma sp. | reverse complement strand
CGTACTTGCGGATAAAAGCGTACCCACGTATCTGTACGACGGCTCGCTCACAATGGAAAACATGCTTCTTGCAGCCCACTCGTTAGGGCTCGGCGCGTGCTGGATTCACCGCGCGAAAGAAACCTTCGAACTGGAAGAAGGGAAAGGTATTTTGAAAGAACTCGGTATCGAGGGCGAATACGAAGGTATCGGTAACTGCGTAGTCGGGTACCCCGAAATTCTCCCCACTGAAGACAAACCCCGTCGCGAAAACCGCGTCTATTACGTAAAATAATTCGGTTTTCTTAAAATTTTGCTTATCCACAAAAATATTTACTAATTTTTTTGAAATTTCTGCAAAAACTGTTGACAAAGTCCATTTAGTATGTTATTATATAAATAGGATTTAGTCCTAATAATAAAAAGGAATGAAAAGAAATGAGAATTTATAAATGTGAAAAATGCAACAAAGTAATCATAACGAAAGACGAACTTAACGTAGAAGGTTGGAGAGAGATTAAGGCAGGGGAAACGGACGCTGCGCAAGAAAAGCACGTACCCGTGTACGAAGTTAAGTGTGGAAAGGTTCGCGTAGCGGTAGGTAGCGTAATGCATCCTATGACTGCGGAACATTCGATTGAATGGGTACTTTTGGAAACGACGCAAGGCTATCAAGTGAAATATTTAACGCCCGACGTTGCTCCCGAAGTAGCGTTCGGTTTATCGGCAGGCGAGAAAGTGGTAGCGGTGTATGCTTACTGCAATCTCCACGGCCTCTGGAAAGCTTAATCGCTCGATTTATAACACGTCGAAATACTGCGTTGAACTCCGCTTTGTTTCGGTCACGTACGTTTTAGTACGCTCCCGTCAACAAATGCTCGTTCGCCTTGTCTCTCTCGGTTCTAAATCGAGCTTGTTGCGTTGTATATACGTCGCAATCCTGCGTTGTCGTTCGGTCACGTACTTCCTTGTACGCTCCCTCGCTCCGCCTTGGCTTGCTTGTATCTCCAACGCTCCACAGCTTGGTAGGGCAATCGGCATAAAGCGTTGTCGCTCGGTCACGTATCTCAATAAATAAAGAAGGAAAAAATTGAAAATGATTGAAAAAGAAGCAATGTATAAACTCACGTACGGATTATTCGTTTTAACGACGAAAGACGGCAAGGACAACGGCTGTATCGTAAACACCGTATCCATGCTCACGAACACGCCTAAGCGTATCACGGTGTACGTGGATAAAACCAACTACACGGAAGAAATTATCCGTAAAACGGGCGTGTTCAACGCCTGCGTATTGACGGAAAAGACGCCTTTTTCGGTGTTTGAAAAGTTCGGGTTTGTAAGCGGTCGCGATAAGGATAAAATCGCGACGGACGAATATCCGAGAACGGAAAACGGACTCGTGTATTTGAACGAATATTCCAACGCAGTCATCTCCGCGAAAGTCATCGGCGCGCACGACTACGGCACGCACACGCTGTTCGTAGCGGAAGTCACCGAAGCGAAAGTTCTTTCTGACGAAAAGAGCGTGACGTACGACTACTATCAATCCAACATCAAGCCCCGCCCCAACGCAAACCCGACAGGCAAAGAAAAATGGGTATGCAAGGTCTGTGGCTACGAGCACGAAGGCGAACTCCCTGACGATTTCATCTGCCCTTGGTGTACTCACCCTGCGGAAGACTTCGAGAGAATCAGCTAATCGTCTTATTTAATAACGAGAACACAAAAAAACGAGATTGTCAAAATCTCGTTTTTTTACGCCTAGTTTATGAAAAAATAATAAAAAGGTATTTACATAGGGCAAAAATTGTGCTATACTTTAGTCAATAAGAATTAGGAGTAAGGCTATGGCATATTTGAAAGACTATCAAACAGGCAGAACTTTATTGACGATTGATAGCGACTATATAAAGGACTATCAAACGGGAAGATGTAACTACAAAATAAACGGCGACTATATAAGCAACTATCAAACAGGTAGACATCTTTACAATATTAGCGGTGGCTACGTTAAAGATTATTCAACCGGAAGGAATATCCTGTCCATTGATAGTAGTTACGTAAGAAACTATAGTACAGGCTCTATTATCGCTAGTTACGATACGACCTATATAAAAGACTACCGCACAGGCAGGTGTCTTTATAAATTCGACGGATTCTTGTCCCGCAAGGAAATTGTGGCGATACTCGCCGTTCTATTTGCCGTTTAAGACAATCAAAAGAAGGTAAAAATCCTTAATAATCGCATACCTGCCCCCTAGGCAAACGAAAAAAACTCCCGACTGAAACAGTCGGGAGTGATTTTTTAATTAAAACTCGAAGATTAAAGTTCAGCGAAGTACTTAATCGTTCTAACCATTTGGCTGGTGTAGGAGTTTTCGTTGTCATACCAAGCAACAACTTTAACAAGCGTCGTGCCGTCGCCCATGGGCATGCACTTCGTTTGCGTAGCGTCGAACAACGAACCGTAGGTGATACCAACGATGTCGGAAGAAACGAGTTGTTCTTCGGTGTAACCGAAAGATGCGGAAGCAGCGTTCTTCATTGCAGCGTTTACGCTTGCAGCGTCAACTTCGCCTTCGCAAATAGCAACGAGTTGGGTAAGCGAACCGGTGGGAACGGGAACGCGTTGAGCGCAACCGTCAAGTACGCCGTTAAGTTCAGGGATAACCAAACCGATAGCTTTAGCAGCGCCCGTGGAGTTGGGAACGATGTTAACAGCAGCAGCGCGAGCGCGACGAAGGTCGCCGTTTCTGTGAGGTCCGTCAAGAACCATTTGGTCGCCAGTGTAAGCGTGGATAGTGGTCATGTAGCCCTTCTTAATCTTGGAAAGCTTGTTCAAGGTGTTAGCCATAGGAGCAAGACAGTTCGTGGTGCAAGAAGCAGCGGAAATGATGGTATCGTTAGCGTTCAAGGTCTTTTCGTTTACGCTGTAAACGATGGTGGGAAGGTCGTTACCAGCGGGAGCGGAGATAACAACTTTCTTAGCGCCTGCTTTAATGTGAGCTTCGGACTTAGCCTTGGAAGTATAGAAACCAGTACATTCCAAAACAACGTCAACGTTAAGCTCGCCCCAAGGGCAGTTAGCAGCGTCTCTTTCTGCGTAGATTTTGATGGTCTTGCCGTTTACGGTGATGGTACCAGCTTCGTTGTCAGCGGATACGGTGTCGCAAAGAGCATATCTGCCTTGAGCAGAGTCATACTTCAAAAGATGAGCGAGCATGGAAGGGCTGGTCAAGTCGTTAATAGCGACTACTTCGTAACCTTCTGCGCCGAACATTTGTCTGAAAGCAAGACGACCGATACGGCCAAAGCCGTTGATTGCAACTTTTACGTTTGCCATGATAAAATTCCTCCAATATATGATTGTTTTTAGTGACTATTTTAAGATCAAGTAAGCTTGTCCTTGCGGAGTACCCCTACTTGTCCATGTAACATTTTAGCATACTTTTCAATTTTCGTCAACGATTTTAGCAAGGAAACAAAAAAATAATTTTCTTGCAAACCTTCTTCAAATTCTGAACAAAATTTTCACGCCTGTTAATTTTGTTCATTTTTAGACTAGGCGTATTCCGCGATCTTAAACTCTCACCCGCCTGCCAAAAATTCCCATATAAAACAAAAAAATATTTTCATTTTTTTTGAGAAAACCCCTTGACGAACCCCTAATTTTATGCTACAATTAGTTTGTAAATAATAATCAATCTCAATAAAGAGAAAAGAAGGGAAAGAATGCAAGAGAGACAAACCAAGCAAAAAGCGATTATATATGAACGTTTGAAAGCGTTGGATCACCCGACGGCAACGGAAGTATATTTGAGTATGCAAAAGGACTATCCGTCGATAAGCAGAGCAACGGTCTTTCGTGTGCTTGGCGGATTAGCGTCGCGAGGCAAGGCTATGGAAATACGCGTAGCGGGTACGGACGTGCGATACGATTATAACGTAGAAAGGCACTATCACGCGCATTGTAAGGACTGCGGAAGGGTAGCGGACGTATTTTTAAGTGGCGCGGAAGGGATCGGCAACGGCGCGAAGATAATGAACGATTTCACGGTGGACGACTATACGGTAGAATTTTTCGGGCGTTGCAAGGACTGCGCAAGTACGGCTAAATAAGATAAGGATACATAGAAAAGCGGTGACGAAGAAAGCGTTACCGCTTTTGCTTAATTTTAAGAAAAAAGAGTGAAGAAGTGGAGAAAAAGCATTGACAAGGTTAGAAAAAAGGTATATAATTAAGGAGTAATGCAGGTGTCGCCTAGCGGTATGGCGGCAGCTTCCCAAGCTGTTCCCGGCGAGTTCGACTCTCGTCACCTGCTCCAACCAAGCACACTTCCTTTCGCCTGATTTGTAAGGGGTATGGAAGTGTGTTTTGCTTTTTATCCCCAATTTCTCCTGTATTGTTAGTGGTAGTCGTAAATACTCACGCCACTTCTCGGAAGGTCGCTTATGTAGCCTTATACGAACGCTTCGAACGCACTAAAAACGAAAAAGAGTTCGGTATTCAAGCCGAAT
>JAZQZK010000206.1:0-1715 GCA_045634025.1 Candidatus Scatosoma sp. | reverse complement strand
CTACTGAAAATATCTTCAAATCCACCGAACCCTGCGCCTTCAAATCCGCCGAACCCACCGCCGAAACCACCCATACCGGGGTGTTCAAGCTCGTAGTCGTAAGCGGCGCGTTTTTGTTCGTCGGACAAGACTTCGTTCGCTTCGTTGATTTCCTTGAATTTTTCCGCCGCCACCTCGTCGCCTTGGTTGCGGTCGGGATGGTATTTCATTGCAAGCTTTCTATACGCCGATTTAATTTGGTCGGGCGTGGCTTTTTTATCAACGCCCAAAATATCGTAGTAATTCTTCTTTTCTGCCATAATAGCTTACGTCCTTTTTATACGCTATACGGGTTTGGCTTTCCTGCCAAACCCGATGCATTGTTTGTTTATCTGCTTTATCGCCAGATTTTAGGCTGTATCACAGAGAATGATTGATTTAATCTAAACTTGTTTTAAGTGGTTGACGAGAAAAACACAAGGAAGGCAAGCGTTTTGTGAGGGCGCATACTTGAAACGTCTGTAACCGAACAAAACGCGACGAATTTCGCAGTTGTTTTTCCGTCAAAATCAATCAGGTGACGTGATAGAGCCGATTATTATTGATGGAATTCGGTATCGCCGTCCGTGGTCGTTCCGCCCATATCGGGGTTAGCGCCACCGTTTGCTTGGTAAAGCTTTGCAAATACGGGTTGAACGTCTTGCATGAGCTTATCGTAGCCAGCTTTGATGCGTTCGTCGTCGTCACTTGCAAGCTCCGTCTTCGCAGCGTCGATTGCCGATTGCAAGGTTGCCTTGTCGTTTTCGTCGATCTTGTCGCCTGCTTCTCTCATCGTTTGTTCAACGGAGAAAATCATACCGTCAAGCTTGTTCTTATTGTCAACCTTTTCCTTTCTCTTCTTATCTTCTTCCGCGAACTGTTCAGCTTCCTTCACAGCCTTGTTGATTTCTTCTTCCGAAAGGTTTGTCGAAGACGTGATGGTGATATCCGTGGACTTACCCGTACCCTTGTCTTGCGCGGTTACGTGAACGATACCGTTCGCGTCGATGTCGAAGGTTACTTCGATTTGCGGTATTCCGCGGGGAGCGGGAGCAATGCCAGAAAGCATGAAGTTGCCAAGCGTCTTGTTGTCTTTGCAGAACTCACGTTCGCCTTGGAGTACGTGGATATCTACACTCGTTTGATTGTCAGCCGCCGTAGAGAAGACTTGACTCTTCTTAACGGGAATGGTCGTGTTTCTATCGATAATTCTCGTGAACACACCGCCAAGCGTTTCGATACCAAGCGACAACGGAGTTACGTCGAGAAGAAGTACGTCCTTAACTTCGCCGGTCAAGACACCGCCTTGAACAGCCGCGCCGATAGCAACGCATTCGTCGGGATTGATGCCCTTGAAGGGTTCTTTGCCCGTTACTTCGCGTACCTTTTCCACAACTGCAGGCATACGCGTCGAGCCACCAACAAGGATTACCTTGTCGATATCGCTATAAGAAAGACCAGCGTCACGCATTGCAGCGCGCATAGGTTCAACCGTTCTATTCAAAAGATCAGCCGTCATCGCTTCGAATTTTTGCTTGGTGATGGTGATGTCAAGGTGTTGAGGACCGTCTGCGCTCATGGAGATGAAGGGAAGGTTTACGTTGGTGGAGTTCATGCCCGAAAGCTCGATCTTTCTTTTTTCAGCACCTTCCTTCAAGCGTTGCATTGCCATCTTGTCTTTGGAAAGATCGATTGCG
>JAZQZK010000205.1:0-6562 GCA_045634025.1 Candidatus Scatosoma sp. | reverse complement strand
ACGACAAACGCTCGAAGGAAAAGAATAAAAAGTAAAGAGCCAAACGCGTATATGTTTCGCAATCGCTCAATTTATAACACGTCGAAATACTGCGTTGAACTCCGCTTTGTTTAGGTCACGTACGTTTAAGTACGCTCCCGTCAACAAATGCTCGTTCGCCTTGTCTTTCTCGATTCTAAATTGAGCTTACAGCGTGGCGGTATCTCCGCGTTTTAACGGTAAACAGTTTGTTCTGAACGGCCAAACGCGTTTTAACGGAAATCAAAAAATAAAAAAGCGAACTCTATCGCTAAAAAAATAATTAGGAGAAAATTAAAATGAAAGTAGTACTTGCAGGCGCTTTTGGTAATCTTGGCGCAGAAATTCTCAAATGCCTTTGCGCAGACGGTCACGAAGTAATCGCGGCAGACCTTCGCGAAACGGCAGTAGAAGGCTGTGAAGGTAAATACACCTTCAAACCCATCGACGCAACCAACCCCGAAACGATGAAGGGGCTTTGCGACGGCGCGGACGTTGTTATCACCACCGTAGGTCTTACGGGCGCGTCCACGAGATTCACGTCTTACGATATCGACTATAAAGGTAACATGAACCTTTACGCGGAAGCAAAATCGGCAGGCGTTAAGAAATTCAACTATATCTCGGTAATCTCCTGCGACGAAAAGGGCGCGGAAGAAGTACCTATGCTCCACGCAAAATATATGGTGGAAGAAGAAATCAAGAAGGAAGCTATGGACTGGATTATCTACCGTCCTACCGGATACTTCTACGACATCGCAAAAGTATTCAAACCCTACGTTGACAAGGGCGAAATGCAACTTCTTAAAGGTAAGGGCGGAGTAAAGGCGAACGTAGTTGACTGCCCCGACTTCGCGCGTTTCATCGTTGACCACATGAACGACACCAACGTTACCTACAACGTCGGCGGAAAGGAAACGTACACCTACGAAGAAATGGCAAAAATGTGCTTTGACGCAGCGAAGAAACCCCTTAAAATCAAGTGGGCTCCCGCTTGGCTTTTCGGCGTACTTGCTTGCCTTCCTAAAATCAAGAAAGCAGGTAAGCGCGACATTATTCTCTTCTCTAAATGGACGCTCAGCCACGACCTTGTCGGCGATACCATGGTTGGGGATAAGAGCTTTGCAGAATACATAAAATCTTACTTCGGCAAGGAGGAAAACTAATATGCCTTGGGCTTTACTTGGAATACTTTTTATCGTTTGCGCGGTAGCTTGCGCGGTAGGTTTCTATAAATTCGTATATTTCCTTTCTATCGGCTACGGCTTTGCCGTTGCGTTCGGTGGTATTGCAGTTCTCGTTATGTATTTCGTGAATCCCACGGCAGTTCCGCTTTGGATTATGCTCGTCCAAACCGCGCTCTTCATCGCATACGGCGCAAGACTTTCGGGATTCCTTCTCATTCGTGAATTCAAGAACGCAACCTTCAAAAAGACGGACGTTGCAAAGGAAACCCTTTCAAAGAACGACGAAAAGAAAATGCCCGTATTCGTACTCGCTACTATCTGGCTCGTCGTATCCGCTCTTTACGTTGCGCAAGTTAGCCCCATGCTCTTCCGCTTTGTAAACGCTTCTACCGACGTGGAGTTCCCGATTATCGGCTTTGTAACCTCGATTTTCGGTCTTGTACTTGAATCGGTTGCAGACAAGCAAAAATCCGCTCAAAAGAAAGAACGCCCTGACATGGTAGCCACCAAAGGTCTTTACAAGCTCTGCCGTTGCCCCAACTATCTTGGCGAAATCCTTTTCTGGACGGGTGTCTTCGTAAGCGGTATTTCGACGTACGCAACGGTAGGTCAATGGATTATGGCAATCCTTGCATACGTTGCTATCGTGTATATCATGTTCAACGGCGCGCAAAGACTTGAAAAACGTCAAATGGCGCGCTACGGCAACGACGAAGAATACAATGCGTATGCGGACAAAACTCCCATCATCATTCCCTTCGTACCCATCTATCATCTCAATAAGAAAAATTAATCAAACAAAATGAATAGGGGAGCGCGCCTAAAAAGTCTTCAGGCGTCTCCCTTTTCGACTTTATTCAATAAGGAGATAGTATTATGAACGATTTTTCCGTTTCGATGGCGCTCGTGGATTATATCCCTGTCGTTTGTTTCGCGATTGCTTCGGTGATCCTTCTTCGCGACCTTTACGCAAAGATGAGCAAAGGCGCGTTCGCTCTTTTCGCCGCAGGCGTAATCGACGTTACCATTGCAGGCTTTTTGAAGGCGACTTGGAAATTGCTCTACGCAACGGGCGCTTGCAACTTTGAAGCTTTAGACCACATGTTCTTCCCCGTTCAATCAATCGGGTTCTTGCTTGCAGGTATCGGTATTCTCGCTATGCTCGTACATAGACAATCAAAAGCTTCCGCATTCGCGGTTGCGCCCCCCGTGTTCTCGGGTACGTTCGTATTCGTAGGTCTTATGGTGACAGGTCTTGGTATTATGGACGTGGTACTTTGCATTCTCGCGAAAAAGCTTAAAAAACCTTGGATTATCGCAATCTTGGTTCTTTCCTTCTTCTGTTCGCTCGGCATGGGCTACTTGTCCAGCCAAAACTTCGCGGAAGCGGCTATGAACTGGATTGCGGAAGGCGTGAACGTCGTAGGACAAGGCGCGCTTCTCGTTTCGACGATTTTACTCCACAAGAACGGACTTGCCGACCTTGAAATCCGCAAAGGAGAAAAGGTATGATAGGCAAGCTTTTAGAGGCGCTTAAAGAAAAATATCCGCTTACCGAGCTTGACGTAGGGGAGTTCTCTACGCTCAAAGCCAGCGGAATGAAATTCTCCGTCAGCGCATACCACGCGGAAGGGCTTGGTCACGTATCCGTTATGCAAGCGAAAGGCTTTTTCGGGCTTATGAAAATGGACACGCTAATGATCGTCCCTAATGGCGTTGATTTACCGCTCTATTCTTACGACCGTATCTACGCCATGGGCAACGACACCTTAATCGTAGAACTGTACGACACGTTGACAGGCTCGCTTGATTTGTCGGCGCTTGACGAAGTCAAAGCAAAGTACGATTTTCTTACTGAACGCGACCCAGGTACACACTGGTACGATAATATCAAGCTCAAACAAAGCATCTCGAAGAAAGGCAAAAAGGCGCAAACAAACGACTTCGACGCCCTTACCCTTGAACATTTTAACGGGTACTTGAACGCAAACGCTCTTGTCGCTACGGACGAAGAAAAGAAGAAAGAACTTTCTTCTCGCTACGTGAAAGGTCTTTTGGAACAAGGCGGACCTTCCACCGACGTTTTCAAAAAACAACTCGGCGAAGAAAAAACCAAAACGCTTTTCGAACAAGTCCTTTTCGGTACGAGTTTGTAACTTCACACAAAACAAAAAAAGAGCTTTCTCGCGAAGGCTCTTTTTTGCGTCTGATAGAATCGTATATATTTTGTAAAAGCGTATATATATTCTTGTTTTAAGAAAAAGGGGGCGTGAAAATCCGTTAAATAAGTAAATTTGCTTGAAAGGGAAGTTTTTTTATTGTATAATAAAAAGGCTCTGTCGCATCATCTGGTCGATTTTTGACGGAAAAATATTTGCGAAATGCTACGTGTTTTGCTCGGTTACAGACCGCTGGGGCTTTAACATAGCCAATAAAAAACGGTATAAGAAAGGAATAAAGGGTAGGATGAAAGAAATGAACTTCCACAACAAATACGGCTACGGACAACTTTTTTGTTATAGTGGATTAGAAGGCGAAACGTCGAGAAATAAGGACTTCGTTGGTATGATTATGGACGAGCCTGTCAGTATTCGTTTCCACTTTGACAACGCGGTAACGTTAAAGCTCCCTTTTGACAAAACGCCTAACTTCAAGGCGGTTATGGGGGACACGTTAGACGGCGAAAATCTTTTCGTTGCTTTCGTGGACAAGGACGTGGTAGTGGGCAAATCGCCCGTTAAGCCCGTTGTATTCACGGAATTTGGCGACGAGCGAGAAATAAGCGGAGCGGTAGAAAAAATTAAAACCGCAGACGGCGAGTTCTTTTTGACGGTGGAAGAAAAGGACGGGGGGTTCTATTTCTCGTTCGCATACGATAAGCAAGGCAAACTTTTTTCGGACAAGGAAATGGACGAAGTAAGAGCCATGCGTTACGAGTATTTTGCAAACCTTCCCGAATGCAAGAACAAGAAATACGAAGGCGTGTACTATAAATGCCTGTCTATCCATAAAGAAAACGTATATTCCAAAGAAGGCTTAATCCCTTGCCGTTGGTCAACGCCCGACCGCGTACCCCATCGTTTTATGTGGCTTTGGGATTCCGCATTCCACGCAATGGCGTTCGCGCAATATAACGTGGAAATGGCAAAGGACTGTATCCGCGCGGTACTCGCTATGCAATCGGAGGACGGATTTATCGCGCACATGATGAGCCCTAACGGCGTCGAGTCCGCAATCACCCAACCCCAAGTTTTGGCGTGGGGGGTATGGTCCGTTTATCAAAAGGATAAAGACAAGGAATTTTTGCGTGAATGCGTACCTGCCCTTGCCAAATTCCTTATTTGGACGATGAAAAACCGTGATAAAAACAACAACGGACTCTTGGAATGGTTCACCGAACCCGACTATACCGAATGTAAATGCGGGGAATGTGGCTTGGACAACTCGCCCCGTTTCGATTACGATATCGACCTTGACGCAATCGACTTCTCCGTCTATCTTTGCAACGACGCGAAATACCTTGCCTTGCTCTTTGAAGAATTAGAAGACAAAGAACAAGCGGACTATTTCTATTCCGTTTACGAACGGACGAAGGAAAAAATCAACACGCTTTTGTGGTGCGAAGAAGATTCTCTCTACTACGACCGCGCCTTCGACGGAAGTTTGACCAGGTTCGCAACGCCTTCGTCGTTTATGCCTATGTTTGCAGGTATCTGCGCGCAAGAACAAGCGGATAGAATGGTAAAAATCCTGCTCGACGAAAGTAAATACTGGACGACGATGCCCATTCCGTCTATTCCCAGAGACAACGAGTTCTACGATATTGATATGTGGCGTGGTTGTTCTTGGTTGAATATAAATTACTTCATCATTCTCGGTCTTCGTAAATACGGCTACCACGAGATTGCGGAAGAATTGCGTACTCGCACCTTGAACACGGTACTTGAATGGTACGAAAAGACGGGGAATATCTTTGAATTTTACGATGCGGATAACAAGGTATGTCCTTTCCACTTAAAGCGTAAAGGGCTTCAACCTGAAAAACCCGATTATAGAAAGCACGTGCACGCAATTACCGATTATAACTGGTCGGCGTGTTTCACGATGCTTATGATTAACGAAACGTATTGTCAAGAGGAGTAAAAATTATGGCAAAGAGAATAAAAGGTTGCACCAAAGTTCCCCCGTTTAGAATGATAGGGAATCTCTATTTCGTTGGTACGATAGAAGCTTCTTCGCATTTAATCGACACGGGCGACGGTTTAATTTTAATCGACACAGGCTACGAAGAAACGGCGGACGTGATCGTTGAATCAATGCAGGAGCTCGGCTTCGACGTAAAAGACGTGAAAATCATTCTCCACTCGCACGGGCATTACGATCACACCGACGGCACGGAGAAACTCTTAAAACTTGCTCCGGAGGCGAAGACGTATTTATCCTTCAAGGACATTCGATACGTAGAGGGGTTCATGCCCGATTACGATATCCTTGACGGCGACGTTATCGAGCTTGGCAACACCAAAATCGAATGCTGGTTCACCCCCGGCCACACCGAAGGCTCCGTTTCCTTCTTTATGGACGTTGAAGAAGACGGGAAGACTTACACCGCCGCCATGTTCGGTGGTTCTGGCGTCAACCAACTCAAAAAAGACTTTATGCGCGAATGGGAAGTATCCTATCTCAACAGAGGTTTGTTCTTCGATAGCGTAGAGCGTTTGCTCGAAAGAAAGGTTGACGTAATGATCGGCAACCACAGCTGGCAAAACCACACCCTTGAAAAACGCGAAAAGCAACTTGCAGGCGTAACGCCCAACCCCTTCATCGACGAGGCGGAATGGGAAACGTACTTAAAGAAATTACACGCAGGGTTATGGCGCGCAATCAATACGGAAATCAAAACGAAATTCGTCAACTACGCTCACCGTGGCGCAAGCGAATACCGCCCCGAAAACACCATGTCGTCCTTCCGTTTAGGCTTTGAAATGGGAGCGAATGGTATTGAAACGGACGTTCAAAAAACCAAGGACGGCAAACTCGTGCTTTTCCACGATAACACGCTTCTTCGCGTAACGGGGGAAGAAGGCAGCGTTAAGGATTACACGTACGAAGAATTACAAAACTTCAACGTAACGAGAAACGAGTATACCGATAAAATCCTTTTACTTGAAGACTTCTTAAAAGAATTTGCCGAAAAGGACTTGTCCTTTGCTATCGAACTCAAAGTAGACGGCATTGAAAAGGAAGTCGTGGATTTAATCTATAAATACGGCATAGTAAAACGTGCGACGGTAACGGCGTTTGAGCTTTCAAGACTCGTAAAAATAAAAGAATTTGCGCCCAAGATTCGCGTAGGG
>JAZQZK010000204.1:0-1907 GCA_045634025.1 Candidatus Scatosoma sp. | reverse complement strand
TTGGTCGAAGCGTCTTGTTGGAGCGAGCTCGTCGTGAACGGAGCAGGCGCGTGCGATTTCGCAATCGACTTTTTGACTTTGGATACCACGTATTCGCCGTTTGCAAGCGCGGTTAAAACTTCTGCCGTTTCCTCTGCGGACGAAGGCTTATATTTTCTATTCCCTTTCTTTTCAAGCAACGCCTTAAAGCTTGCGTGCTTCTTTGCAAGGTCTTGAAGTTCTACCGTCAAATTCCAGTATTCTTGAGGCACGAAGGACTGAATTTCGCGTTCTCTTTCCACGATTAAACGAAGCGCAACCGACTGCACGCGACCACCAGAAAGCGAACGATTGCCCTTTACGCTATCGTCCACGATTTTACGGTTCAATACGTCGGAAAGCTTGTAGCCTACGAGTCTATCAAGCACACGGCGCGCCTGTTGCGCGTCAACGAGATTGTAATTAATCTTTCTCGGCTTTTTAAGCGCGGCGTAAATCGCCTTTTCGGAGACTTCGTTGAACTCGATTCTATTCTCGCCGTTCTCGTCCAATTCCAAAACCGTTTGCAAGTGCCAAGAAATCGCTTCCCCTTCTCTATCAGGGTCGGTTGCGAGATAGACGCGATCCGCCTTTCTCGTCGCGTCCTTTAAGCGTCTGATAACGTCTTCTTTGTTTTCAGAGTCAACGTATCTCGGCTCGAAATTATTCTTGATATCCACGCCCAAGGAATGTACGGGCAAATCACGGATATGTCCTGCCGAAGCATCTACCCTGTACTTACCTTTAAGGTACTTTGAAATTGTTTTCGCCTTGGAAGGCGACTCCACGATAATTAAATCCATATATAAACCTTCTTATTTTATTATCTTGTTTTTGATTTTTTAAGCGAGTTTTTCACTCTATTCGCGACCGCTAAACCGCCGAATACCTGTTCCCGCCAAGCTTCACCACGACCCCTTTCATCTCCAACGACGAGAGCAGTACGGGGACTTTGAAAAGCGGTAGTTTTAACTCCCCTGCAATCTCGCTAGCGTGCGCTTCCCCAACTCGCTTCAGGTACTCCACCGCAAGCAATTCAGTCTCCGTCAACTCCACAAAAGGCGTTTCCTTGACTTCTAACCCAAACTCATCAAGCACGTCTTTTGCGTTCTCGACCAGTTTCGCACCGTTCTTGATAAGCGCGTTGCAACCGCACCCCGACGCCGAATTTGGCGAATAGGGCAAGGCGAATAACTTCTTTTCAAACTCTTTAGCGTACTTTGCCGTAATCAACGCGCCACTCTTTTCCCCTGCCGAAAGCACGAGCGTACCTTCAGAGAGCGTAGCGAGTAGCTTATTCCGATACTCGTAAGAAAACGTCAGTACAGGCACGTCGTCTTGGTGTGGAGCAAGCAACAACCCTTTCTCCGCAACCGCTTTTAGAAGGGCAAGATTGTTTTTAGGCATACTTGAAAACCCACCTGCAAGCATACATATCGGCTTACCGCGTTTAAGCGCGCCTTCGATAACGGCGGTGTCCGCGCCGTCCGCAACTCCGCTTACGATCGTAAGGCTAGTTGCAAGGTCTTCGCAAAGCTTTTCGCTAAGCTTCAATACGGCAGGCGGAGTCCTTCTTGAACCGACCACGCAAAACAACCGAGTCTTGAGCAAGGATAAATCCCCCTTCGCGTACAAAACGAGCGGAGCGTCGGGAAGAGAAAGCCAAGCCTTTGGGTAAAACTCCGAGCCGTAAGCAACGGGCGTAACGCCCTGCTTTTCGAAGTTTTCAATAATATTCTCAAAATATTTTCCGCCGTCTGAAAGCGAAGACGACATAGTATTATATACGCTTTCTTTGCCAAATTCAACCAGTAACGGCTTAAACGAAGAAAAATTTTTCAAAAGCCCAACCGCCGAGTCCGAACTTGAAAGCAGTTTCCGCTTTTCAC
>JAZQZK010000203.1:0-5412 GCA_045634025.1 Candidatus Scatosoma sp. | reverse complement strand
TTATGTTGCGTAATCGCGAAAAAGGAAGGCGGTTGCGCCACGATTGCGCGCCTTAAAAACCCGGAATATAGCGAAGTTGCTCCGTACTTAAAAGAAGAGCTTGGGCTTGCTATGGTTATCAACCCCGAATACGCGGCTGCGGAAGAGATTGCAAGGGTATTGCGTTTCCCGTCCGCGTTACTTATCGAGCCGTTTGCAAAAGGCAAAGTCGAGCTTATTAAATTCAAACTCACGAAAGAGAGTGAAATTAATAATTTATCGGTAAAAGAAGTTGCGATGAAATACCGCTCGGATATTCTCGTTTGCACGATTGAGCGTGGCGACGAAGCGTTTATCGCGAACGGCGATTTCGTGTTCCGTGAAAAGGACGTAGTGTCCATCGTCGCGTCCCCGAAAAGCGCGAACGAGTTCTTCAAGAAAATTCATTATAAAGGCAACTCTATTAAAGACGCTCTCGTCGTCGGCGGTGGCACGATTACCCATTATCTTTGCGAGATTTTGGAGCGTTCGGGGATTTCCCTTAAAATCATTGAAAAGGACCTTAAAACCTGCGAAGAACTTTCCGCGAAATGGGAAAAATTCTCCATTATCCACGGCAACGGCGCGAGAAAGGATTTGTTGTTAGAAGAAGGGATAGAGCAAGCGGACGCGTTCGTCGCGCTTTCCGACCAAGACGAAGAGAACATTCTCTTGTCGCTTTTTGCAAAGGAAGTGGGCAGGGGTAAACTCGTCACGCGTATCAACCGTACCGATTATGACAACGTAATTTCTCGGCTTGACCTTGACACGACCATTTGCCCTAAAAACATCACGGCGGACATTATCGTCCGCTATGCGAGAGCAAAGCAAAACACGGGCGGAAGTAACGTGGAAACCATGTATAACGTCATTCAAGGCAAAGTCGAAGCGTCGGAGTTTATCGTCAAGGAAAACTCCCCGATTGCAGGTGTGCCTTTGAAAGATTTGAAGTTCAAAGAAAACGTACTCGTTGCGTCCATTTTCCGTAAAGGTAAAGTCATTATCCCGCACGGCAACGCCGTGATAGAAGCAGGCGACGCGGTAGTAATCGTCACCAAACAGCTCGGCTTACAGGACGTCCGCGACGTTTTAAGATAAGGGGTAGGGGCTATGAACTATTCGATTATAAAACGAACGATAGGTTGGCTACTTATCTTTGAAGCGGTATTCTTCGCGTTACCGCTCTTGACGGCGGTTATCTACCTTGAAGAAGCCTTTTTCTCTTTCCTTATCTCGATTATAATTTGCTTGGCGGTTGGGAAATTATGCCTAATCGGGACTCCCAAAACACAAACCATTTACACCAAGGAAGGCTTTGTAATCGTGGCGTTGAGCTGGGTGGTATTAAGTCTTTTCGGCGCGTTACCCTTCTACTTTTCAGGCGCAATCCCTTCGTTCGTGGACGCGTTGTTTGAAACGGTGTCGGGGTTCACGACCACAGGCGCGACCATTCTCCCCGACGGTATGGCGATAGAAAATTTACCGAAATCCATACTCATTTGGCGTAGTTTTACGCACTGGATAGGGGGTATGGGCGTACTCGTCTTCATTATGGCGTTCCTGCCCTTAAGCGGAGCGCAAAATATGCACATGATGAAAGCGGAAAGCCCTGGTCCGAAAGTCGGGAAACTCGTTCCAAAAGTCAAGCAGACCGCAAAAATTCTCTACACAATCTACGCAGGCATGACGCTCGTCCAGCTCGTCGTAATGCTCTTTGGCGGAATGCCGTTATTCGATGCGATAAACGTCGCTTTCGCCACGGCAGGTACGGGCGGTTTCGCAATCAAAGCGGACGGCATGTCAGGATATTCTAGCTATTTACAGATTATCGTGACGGTGTTCATGTTCCTATTCTCTATCAATTTCAACGCCTATTATTTAATAGGCAAAGGCAAATGGCGGGACGTGCTCACAACGGAAATTAAAGCCTTTTTCGCCATAGTATTCACGGCGATTGCCTTGATTTTAGCGAACCTGTTTTTGAACGGCGTAACCGACTACGGCTATACCTTCGGCGAGGCGTTAAAACACGTAGCGTTCACGGTAACTTCAATCATTTCTACGACGGGCTTTGCCACCGAGAATTTCGATCTTTGGCCGTCGTTTTCAAAAACCATACTCGTCCTTTTGATGTTCATCGGCGCGTGCGCAGGCAGTACGGGCGGCGGTATGAAAGTCTCGCGTATGATTATGCTTTCAAAGGAAGCAACACACGAAGTCGGTAGAATTTTACACCCCAAACAAGTCAAAAAAATCACGATGGACAAACGCGTCGTCGAGCATGAAGTAGTGCGTTCGCTGAACGCTTATTTCACCGCATACGTACTCGTATTTATCGTGTCCCTGCTCTTGATTTCTATAGACGGTCACGATATAATCACCAACTTCACGTCAGTCGTTACGACCATCAACAACATCGGGCCGGGTCTTTCACTCGTAGGGCCGGTCGGGTCGTTCTCGTTTTTCTCGGATTTTTCAAAGTTCGTGTATATCTTCGATATGCTCGCAGGGCGTCTTGAAATTTTCCCGATGCTAGTGCTTTTCTCAAGAAGTACTTGGAAAAAATAAGCAAAAATCCCCGACAAATTAGGCGCCTTCTGTCTAGAAATGTGAAATTTCGAAAAATTTTGTTAAAATGCTTGTCAAAATTATTATTATTTGGTAGAATAGAGTTATAGAATAAAAGGTAGTGGGCGAACTCGTCTATGCCTTATCGAAGTAGCGAAAAGTTACTTCGCTACGAAGGAGAAGAAAATGTATCAATTATTTTGTGATTCCAATTGCGAGTTATGGCATACTCGCGTTAAAGAACTTGGCTTAAACGTAATCAGAATGCCTTACGTCATCGGCGACGAAGAGTATTTTTACGACATGGGCGAAAAGACCGATTTCAAAGCCTTCTTCGACCAAATGCGCGCAGGGGCAGTACCCAAAACCGCAGCTCTCAACGAATACGCTTACACCGAATATTTCGAGCCTGTTCTCGCTCGAGGGGAAGATATTTACTATATCACCTTCTCGCACGAAATGAGCGGTACGTTCAACGCGATGAAGAACGTAATCGCCCAACTCAAAGAAAAATACCCCGAACGCGAAATCCGTTTCAAGGACAGTAAGCTTATCTCTATGGGCGCAGGTATGGTCGTATACTACGGCGCGCTCAAATATAAAGAAGGGGCTACCATGGACGAGTTGGACGCATATTTAGACGAACTCATCCCCGCTACGGCAACCTATTTCGTCGTTGACGATCTCACCTATTTGCATAGAGGCGGTAGAGTATCGGGTACGTCCAAAGTCGTTGGTAATATGCTCGGCATTAAACCTATCTTGTACTTCAACGAAGAAGGCAAAATCTTGAACATCAACAAGGTAAAAGGTTTCAAGAAAGCGCTTTCGACCTTGATTGACTACGTTGCTACGAAGGGCACGGAGCTTGACAAATACAAAATGTTCGTCGTGCATGCGGACAATGAAGAAGTTGCAAAAGGTTTCGTAGCAAGCCTTAAAGAAAAATTCGGCGATATTGATATCGAACTTCAAATGGTTGGGCCCGTTATCGGCTCCCATTGTGGTCCGGGTTTGGTAGGCTTGGTATTCCACACGAAAGAAAAATAAAAGGCAATAAAAAATCAAAAAGCACAGGGGCAGGTATGCGTTGAACCTGTGCTTTTTGCTTTTTAACTAGCCAAACGCGTATCTACTACGCATTTCATCGTCATAGTTCCGTGCGGCTTGCTCGCGTACGGCTAGTACGCTCCCTGCACCGTACTCACTTTTCCTTGAACTGCTTGTACCTCCGCGTTTTAACGGGGAACTTGTATGCCATAAACAGCCAAACGCGTATATACGTCGCAATACCGCGTTGTCGCTCGGTCACGTACTTCTTGTACGCTCCCTTGCTTCGCCTTGTCTTGCTCGTATCTCCGCGTTTTAGCGGAAGACGTTACGGTTTTAACGGGCGAAACGCGTATCAGTTAAAATGAATAGCAAACAAAGTTTGCATGAATTGAAATTGCAGATTTCATGAATAGGCGATGCCATGAAATGCAACCTGCGGTTGCATTAAGGAAATATTTATAAAATTTTACCATAATGCAAGGTCTACCTTGCTATTCGCGAACGCAAGGCGTTCAATTCACGATAGCTACGCTATCAATTCACGCCGACGGTCAATTTATCTTAAAATCACCGCTTACATAAAAAACCACAAAAAATTTTGTAAATTCCGCGAAAAAATTTGAAAAACGCCCCTATAAAGGCTTGATATTTTTTCGCGTTTATATTACAATATATGAAGGTTAAAGTAAAAATCTTGTTTACCGTGAAGGGAAAATCCGTCGCGGTAGGCTTTTTTGTGGTTAAAAACCCTGCAAATTTTTTGCTTAAAACCTTAAAATAAACAAGTTAATAATTCTTAATTGGAGGAAATAAACACTATGGCTAAAAAGTATTGCTACCTTTTTAACGAAGGCGATGCAACAATGAGAGAGATTCTCGGCGGTAAGGGCGCAAACCTTGCGGAAATGACCAAAATCGGTCTTCCCGTTCCCCACGGTTTCACCATTTCCACGGAAGCTTGTACGCAGTACTATGAAGACGGCAGACAAATCAACGCTGATATCCAAGCTGAAATCATGGAATATATCGACAAGCTCGAAGCTCTCGCTGGTATGAAATTTGGAGACAAGGAAAATCCCTTGCTCGTTTCCGTTCGTTCGGGCGCAAGAGCATCCATGCCCGGCATGATGGACACCATTTTGAACCTTGGTTTGAATGAAGAAGTTGTAAACACGTTGTCCGAAAAATCGGGTAACCCCCGTTGGGCTTGGGACTGCTATCGTCGTTTCATTCAAATGTTCTCCGACGTCGTAATGGAAGTTGGTAAGAAATATTTTGAAAAACTCATCGACGAAATGAAAGAAAAGAAGGGCGTTACGCAAGACGTTGACCTTACGGCTGAAGACTTGAAAGAACTTGCTAATCAATTCAAAGCAGAGTACAAGAACCAACTCGGCAAAGAATTCCCTTCCGATCCCAAAGAACAACTCTTCGAAGCTGTTAAGGCAGTATTCCGTTCTTGGGACAACCCCCGCGCAAACATCTATCGTATGGACCACGATATCCCTTACAGCTGGGGTACCGCAGTAAACGTACAAATGATGGCATTCGGTAACATGGGCGAAACTTCCGGTACGGGCGTTGCGTTCACGCGTGACCCTGCTACGGGTGAAAAGGGCCTTATGGGCGAATTCTTGACGAACGCACAAGGCGAAGACGTTGTTGCAGGTGTTCGTACCCCGATGCCTATCGCACAAATGAAGGAAGTATTCCCCGAAGTTTACGAACAATTCCTTAAAGTTTGCAACATTCTTGAAAATCACTACCGTGATA
>JAZQZK010000202.1:0-2143 GCA_045634025.1 Candidatus Scatosoma sp. | reverse complement strand
GGAAATTTTACCAGAACTCGCGCTCGGGAAAGGCCTTGAACAACGCGCGGATTTCCATAACTATACCGTGCTTGAACACTCGTTTAGGGCTACCATGTACGCAACGAAAGAAGTTCGACTCGCCACACTTTTACACGACGTTGGCAAACCCTACTGCCGACTTTTGAGCGAAAACACCTACGACCATCCCCGTCAAGGCGAAAGGATCGCAAGGGAGATTCTAACAAGGCTCAAAGCCCCGAAAAAGACGATAAGCGAGGTTTGCGAGTTGACCTTGTATCACATGTACGACTTTGATTTGAAGACGAGTGAAAACAAGGTGAGAAGGTTTCTCGTGGAACATTATCCGTTAATTGACAAGCTACTTGCCGTCAAACAGGCGGACTTTTCAGGCTGCAAAGACGACCTTTCAACCTGCCCTACCGCTATCAAATGGCGGAAAATTCTTGAAAAAATGCAAGAAGAACACGCGCCGACGTCCTTAAAACAACTCGCTATCAACGGGAAGGATTTGCAAAACGCAGGATTCCCCAGCCACGAGCTTTCAAAACTTTTACAAAGACTTTTATTGCACACGGCTTGCTTGCCGTCTGATAACACCAAACCTAAACTTTTACAGCTAGCAAGAACTTTTTATAAGGAGGGATTATGACCGAACCGTTACTCATTATTTGTATCGTACTGCTTATCGTTTGCATTTGTCTTCTCTTGGCGGTACTGTTCAAGAAACCGCCCGTCGTTGGAAAAATCGAAGGCGCGGATTTACTCAAGGAAAAGATCGACACGCTCGGCGGAGTCGCAAACTACACCAACCAGTCGATTGCAAACCTTTCTTCAATGACGGAATACCGCTTGAATAACATGCAAAAAAATCTCAACGAGCAGTTGCAATATATCTCCGCGAACAACCAACGCGCCGTGGACGAAATCCGTATGAGCGTCAATGAAAAGCTTTCCGAAACGCTTGAAACCAAACTCAACGAAAGCTACTCCGTTATCCAACAACGGCTCGACGCCGTCACGCGCGGAATCGGTGAGGTACATAGCTTGGCAGAAGGAGTTTCAGACATCAAAAAAGTCTTTTCCAACGTCAAACTCCGCGGTACTTGGGGGGAAACGCAACTTGGCGCGCTACTCGCGCAAATGCTTGCTCCTAATCAATACGCAAGCAACGTAAAACTCAACCCGTTAAGCGATCAAATGGTGGATTTTGCCGTAATTTTGCCCGATAAGTCGGGCGAGAGCGTGTACCTTCCTATAGACAGTAAATTCCCTATCGAAGAATATAAACGCTTAATCGACGCTAGCAATCTTTACGATAAGGAAGCCGAAGATAAGGCGGTTAAAAGCCTTGCGAAAGCGATTAAGCTCCAAGCTGACTCGATTGCATCGAAGTATATTCTTCCGCCCCGCACCACAGACTTTGCCGTGATGTACCTTCCGCTCGAAAGCCTTTACGCCGAAGCGCTTAAAATCCCCGAACTTTCCGATTATCTCGCGTTAAGACGTATTCTTATTTGCGGTCCGACGAATTTGAGCGCGTTGCTCTCTACCCTGCAAACAGGGTTCAAGGTGTCGGCAATCGAAAAGCGCTCGCAGGAAATTTGGCAGTTACTTTCCGTATTCAAGCACGAATTCTCAAAATTCTCCGACGTACTCGACAAAACGCAAAAGAAATTACAAGAAGCGCAAGATAGCATTGAAACGGCGGCAGGGCGTACCCGCGCAATCGCGAAAAAACTCAAAAACGTGGACATGGGTATCACGGACGACCTTTTACCCGATGAAAACACGCCCCCTTCCTTCCCGTTCAATAACTTTCCAAACAATTAAATAGCAGTCCTTTTTAACAATAAAAATCAGCGAAGTGGTTGCTCCGCTGATTTTTTTATTTTATTCGCTTTTAATTAGAAACTTGGTTTTGGGTATTCCAAGCCAACAGTTGTTCTTCGATTTTAGGCGTAATTTCTCTCGTCAACACTTGGTATCCGTCGCTCGTTAAATGTCCGCCGTCCGTAGTGTAATTAGAATAAATCTCGCCCGTTTCAAGGTTGAACAAAGCGGAATACAAATCCACGTAAGCAAAGGAATACTTCTCGGCAAGCGCTTTAATTTTCACGTTATTATACGCGGCAAGCTGATT
>JAZQZK010000201.1:0-9339 GCA_045634025.1 Candidatus Scatosoma sp. | reverse complement strand
CTCTTTATCAAGCTCCACTGCGCGTAAAATTTGTTTTGCTGCGTAGATTTCTTCTACGGGATCGTTCGTTAAGGAAACGCGCAAGGTGTCCCCGATTCCGTCAAGGAGGAGCGAGCCTATCCCGACCGCGCTTTTTACAATCCCCGATTCATTCGCGCCCGCTTCCGTTACGCCGATATGTAAAGGATAATCCGTTCTATCCTTCAGTATACGATAGGCTTCGACCGTCATAGGCACGGACGATGCCTTAACGGAGATGACGATATCGTAAACGCCGAACTTTTCAAGCGCGGAAACGTTGAAGAGCGCGCTCTCGACAAGCGCCCTTGCGCTACGCCCGTATTCGGACAAGAAATTGCGTTCGATGCTACCCGTGTTCGAGCCTACGCGTACGGGAATACCGTGTTTTCTCACGCAATCGGCAACGAATTTTATCTCTTTTTCGCCACCGATATTGCCGGGATTGATACGCACTTTATCCGCGCCGTTTTCAATCGCCTGTACCGCAAGCTTTGCCGAGAAATGAATATCGGCAACGAGCGGCAGGGATATTTTTTCTTTTACCTTTTTAATCGCAACCGCGTCTAACTCGTCCGCGACCGCAACCCTGACGATATCGCATCCCGCCTTTTCGAGGGCGGAAATTTGCGCAATTGTGCTTTCTACGTCCGCCGTTTTCGTCGTCGTCATAGATTGAATTTTAACGGGCGCGCCGCCACCTACGAGACAACCGCCAACGTTTACTTGCCTGGTTATTTTCATTTCTTTTTCCTTTCCCCGCGTTCGTTTTTCATCATTTGCTTAAGCTCCGTCATAAACGAAGAAATATCCTTAAACGAACGGTAAACGGACGCGTAACGAACGTAGGCGACTTCGTCCACTTTCTTCAAGCGTTCCATAACCATTTCCCCGATCTCTTTAGACGACACTTCGCCTTCCAAACTATTATAAACCTGTTTGGAGATATCGAGTACGATTTCGTCAATGACCGTGATAGGCACGGGACGTTTTTCGCAAGATTTAACGATACCCGTACGCACCTTTTCCGCGTTAAACGCTTCGCGCGTACCGTTGTTTTTCACGACCAAAACGGGCGCAACTTCTATCGTTTCATAAGTAGTAAAACGACGCCCACAAGACGAACATTCACGGCGTCTGCGGATCGTTCTATCATCCGTCGCGCGCGAGTCAACAACCTTACTTTCCGTGTATTTACAATATAAACATTTCATAATTCAACTCGTACCTGCCCCTGTCATTTTTTTGAAATTAGTTCTTTTTACCCTTTCTTTTCCTAATCTCTTGCACGATTTTTTCATAACCGCGGTCGCTTGGCGTATAATACACTTTATCTTTGACCGCATCGGGTAAATATTGTTGTTCAACGTACCCACCGTAATCGTGGGGGTACTTATAATTCGCTTTTTGCGACTTATCTTCCTTTGAGCCGTAGGAATTATCCTTTAAGTACGGCGGAATACGGTCGTCACGGGCGTTTTTCGCATCGTCTATCGCTGCGTACATTGCCGTAATTACCGAATTGCTTTTTTCCGCTTCACAAACGTAGATAATCGCTTCGCATAAAGGAATCATACCTTCTGGATAACCAAGGTTTTGCATTGCGAACATTGCGGACGTTGCTATCTGGAGCGCCATAGGGTCTGCCATGCCCACGTCTTCCGCCGAATGTACGACGAGCCGACGAGCTACGAGCATAGGATCGCAACCGCCTTCTAATAGCCTTGAAGCGTAATAGAGAGCCGCGTTCGCGTCGCTACCGCGTAACGATTTACAGAACGCGGACAAGAAATCGTAATAGCTATCAACGTTATAGGCAAGAGATTTTCTTTGAATGGATTGTTCGGCGTCGGAAAGCGTAATATGCGCCCTTCCGTCTTCGTTCGGGGAAGAAGTCAATGCGGCGAGCTCTAAAGCGTTATACGCCGTTCTTAAATCCCCGCCTGCAATCCTTGCTATATGCGAAATTGCGGCATCGTCCGCCGTTACGCCGAGTTTACCAAGACCTTTATGACGGTTTTTGAGCGCTTTTAATAACGCTTCTTCGACGTCTTCGTCGGTGAGCGACTTAAACTCGAACACTCTACATCTTGAAACGATAGCTGGCGTCATGGACGCGTAAGGATTTTCCGTCGTTGAGCCGATAAAGATAATCGTACCTTGCTCGATTGCAGGAAGGAGCGAATCGCTTTGCGTTTTGGAGAATCTATGACACTCGTCAAGCATTAAATAGGTACGCTTGCCGTACATTTTAAGATTATCCCGAGCCTGATCCACCGCCTTTTTCACGTCCGCTACACCTGAATTGACAGCGTTGAGCTTGATAAACTCTCCGTTCGTACGAAGGGCAATCACGTTCGCAAGCGTGGTTTTTCCGCAACCCGGAGGTCCCCAAAAGATACAGCTACCCAGCCTGTCGGTCGCAATCGCGCGGCGAAGAAGAGAGCCTTCCGCGACGATATGTTTTTGGCCGATAAACTCGTCCAAAGAGTTCGCGCGCATACGCTCTGCAAGCGGTTTCGCCTTTTCTTCGTTGTTGTTAAAATCAAATAAATCCATAATAGCTCCGTTATTATCGATATAATTTCCGTATTTCTTTCGCGTGGGCTTTGCCGATTTCGTAGCCCTTTTCATAGGCGTTTTGAACGCCTTTTAAGGAGTATTGACTCATCATACCAAGATCGGGTTCTAACCAAACGTCGATATGGTTATGATGGTCGTTTTTACATCTCGTCGTACGATGATTATCCATGATATCGAAGACGTCTAAAAGCATACCCATTGCGTTCGGGCATTTAGGACGACAGTTCTTTTGACCAAGCACGTCCACCGCCACGATTTGTTTCGCTCCCATACGCCGAAGCGCTTTCACAGGCACACGCTCCAAAACTCCGCCGTCGATAAGACGCATTCCGTCCTTTTCAGTGGGCTTGAAAACGCCGGGAATACTCGAAGACGCGATAACGGCGTCGATGACGCTACCTTCCGACATTTCTACGACTTCTTGAGCGTGTAAATCCACCGCCACGCAACGGAAAGGGATTTTTAGGCTATCGAAAGTGATATCGCCGACGTGCTTGATGAGTAATTTCCGAATCTTTCTAGTATCGAATAGTCCGCCCGGTTTGTTGGTCAAGTCAATTAAATCTAACATCTTCAACGAAAACGCGACGTCGCGCATTTCTTTGGGCGACATACCCGCCGAATACGCCATACCAACGACCGAACCCATCGAACAACCCGTGAGATAATCAGGGACTATCCCTTCTTCTTCCATAGCTTGTAAAAAACCGATATGCGCTACTCCGCGCGAACCACCGCTACCGAGCGCAAAGCCAAGTTCTTTATGTTTTTTCATAATTCTCCCGTCCTTTAATCAATAAATAAGTACACGATAGAGAAAAAGTTTATGTTTCAGGCGTTACCCTATACCTGTTCCGCGATCTCGCAAAGCAAACGCTCGGTATCCGCCCAACCCAAGCAAGGATCTGTGATGGATTTTCCGAACACTTCGCCGTTGGACTGGCTACCTTCTTCTAAAAAGCTTTCTATCATAAAGCCTTTGAAAATGTTCTTAAAATCTGCGTTGTTACGCCTGTTTTGCATAACGTCCTGCGCGATAGTAATTTGTTGACGATGCTGTTTCGCGCTGTTAGAATGGTTTGTGTCAATAATAACCGCAGGGTTTTGCAGTTTGCTTTCACGATACAGTTCGGCTACTTTTATAACCGTTTCATAGTCGAAATTCGGTACGTCCGTACCCGTTCCGTCCACACCACCACGCAAAATCGCGTGAGCGAGCGGATTGCCGTTAGAACGGACTTGATAATTTTTATATTTGAAGATTTGCGGAGTTTGTACCGCGTACACCGAATTTATCATTGCAAGCAAGTTCCCACTCATAGGATTTTTCATACCCACGGGCGCGTCAAGACCGCTTGCTACTTGTCGATGGAGTTGATTTTCCACGCTTCTTGCGCCTACCGCGTGATAGGACAATAAATCTTCGACGTAGGCGGTGTTTTCGGGGTATAACATCTCGTCCGCGCTCGTTAACCCTGATTCGTTGATTACCGACAAATGCAAGGCTCGACTACTGCGGATTCCGCGAATGACGTCCACTTCTCCGTCAGGCTCGGGCTGAAGGAACATTCCCTTATAGCCTACCCCTTTCGTTCTCGGCTTATTCGTGTAAATTCTCGGTATAAGCACGAGCTCGTTTTTTACTTTCTCATGGAGCTTCCCAAGTCGATTGACGTATTCAAGCGTGGACGCGGAGTCGTGCGCCGAACAAGGACCTATCACAACCAAAAGCTTGTTGCTTTTGCCCACGATAACGTCGCTTATTTCCTTGTCCCTTTGCGCCTTAATTTCCTTCATTTCCTTGGTCATAGGCGATTGCGCGATAAACTCTTCAGGCTCGGGAATATAGTATTGTTTTTCGAGCATAGTTTTTCTCCTGTTAAAAAGCGGTCGAACTTAAACTTCTTTTACTTGAAGATTTCTAATATACGACTCGACTTCTTTTGTGACGTACTCGTCTATCGGGGTTCCAAATTTAAGGGAGTTTTTCACCATCGACGACGATACGTGTAAAAGCTCCTGCGGGCAGGGCAGGTACACGGGTACGACGTTTTTATTAAGCTTTTTCGTGGCGAAATAGTTCGCGTTTTCGTACTCGAAATCTACCGTGTTTCTAATCCCACGAACATAAACTTTCGTCTCTTCCTTTTCCAAAAGCTCGGCTACCGTACCGCTAAACTCTATAATCTTCACTCCTTGTAAATCCCCGCAAGTAAGCGCTAACATTTGCTTGCGTTGTTCGAGTGTGAACATAGGTGTTTTTTGTGGATTGACCATAATCGCAATCACGATCTCGTCAAAGATCGCCCTTGCCGAGTCAATAATCTCTTTATGACCAAGCGTAGGCGGGTCAAACGTGCCCGAAAATACGCATTTTCTTTGCTTGTCCATGATTTATTTCTCCTGTGCTTTACGAAAGAAGGTGAATTGCGCCTTGCCGTACTTACGCTCGTCGTACCGTTCTAACCCGTCTATTTCAACTTCAAGGGGCTTGTCCCATTCGTAGACGATTACGCCGTCGCCACTTAAAAGACCGCGTTTTTCTATCTTTTCAAGCAACGTTTTGCCTTGCTCGAACTTATACGGCGGATCGATAAGAATAATGTCAAATTCGCCTTTAAGTACGTCCAAACACGCCGTACAATCGTAGTTCATAACCTTTATCTCGTTACCGATAGACACTTTGAGCGTGTTTAGATTTTTCTTAACGATAGCAAGACTATCTTTAGAAAGGTCGTTGAAAACGACTTCGCTTGCCCCACGAGAATACGCTTCTAAACCCAACGCTCCGCTACCGCAGAATAAATCGAGAACACGCGCTCCGCGGGTTTTTAACGCAAGGATATTAAACAAAGCTTCTCTTGCCCTATCCGACGTCGGACGAACGGCTTCGCCGTCAAATTCCGCAAGTACTCTGCTCCTGTATTTTCCACCGATAATACGCATAAGCGTCTCCTACTCTTTGAGTTTATTTCTTCTTGCGGGGTTTCGTACCGGGCAAACCGCCGTAGTTTATCTTTTTCGGTTTTGCCGCTTCCGCCGCCACTCTATCCGCAGCCTCCTGCGCTTTGATCGTCTTATTTCTCTTTGCGTACGCGCCTGCGATGTAAAATCCGCCGAACACCAAAATCGGTAAAAGCGCAACGGGGATTGCTAAATAGTAGCTTACGCCGTACCCTGCGCTAACCGCGCAAGTGAAGGGCAAAATCGCCCAACCGCAAATAAAGATACCGATAAGATACAATACGCCAAGCGTTTTATCGTTCAGGAAATCACTATTTCCTAAAAGTACCGCGTCGATTTTGGTTTGGTTTGCGCCGAAAATAATCGCGAAAACAACCGTCAATAGACAAGCGATCGCACCCATAACGAAACCTTTCCAAATACGGTATTCCTTCACGTAGGAATGCGAAGAGATTTTATATTCGCTACCGTATCTTTCCGCGGACATACGCTTCATATTCCCCGAAACGAGCATTTCGTAATTCGATGCGCCAAAGCCCCAAGCAAACAAGCCGTTGTACGCAAGTACGCAGATGATTACGATTATACTCGTTGAGATTTGTTCAGAGAAAACCTTTCCTTCTTTTAAGACAAGCATACAAAGCAACGCGCTAGCCGTAGCGTACGCAAGACTTGGCGAGAACGAGCATTTAATACATTCCCACGCGTAAGAAAGAATCTCTTTCATCTTTTGCTTAAAATTATCCATAACCTTCAAAATTCTCCTGAATTTTTCATCCTTAAAACTGTTCTTTAGCCTACTTCCATTCGTAAACGAACTCGGCTCGACGGCTAATGGAACATAAAACTTCGTAGGCAATCGTACCTATCTCTTGCGCCGTTTCCTGCGCGTTTAACATAATAGGCTCGTACCTGCCCCTGCGCTTTACACCTTTTCGAATACAAACGTCCATACAACAATTATTGACGTTTTTTTGCGAACCGTTCAAGCCGTTGCATTTTTTTCGCAACACCCCGTCCGCATACCCAACGCGAAAGACGGACAGTTTTTGACCTTTTTCTATAAAGTTTCCAAGCCCGTAACCTACTCCGCCTTTTGCATATTTCCTAGTAAGTTCGCACCGCGCGTAAACGCGCATTGCTTTTCGTAGCTCTATCGAATTTTTACCGTCCGGCAAATATCCGTATAGTCCTAACCCTACGCGTACCATATCAAAGGCAAAGTCCTTATTGAGCGTTGCGCCGTAGGTTGCGGATAGATGAAAACAAAGGCTGGAAAAATACCTTTTCGCTATTCTTTTCGCCTGTAAAAACAATTCACGCTGACGATAAGAAGTTTCTTCGTCCGTTGTGTAAAGATGAGAATATACCCCTAAAACACAAACGCTAGGCTCGTTTGAAAATAGTTTACAAAGCTTACCGAGCATAGAAAAATTTGCACCGTAACGGTTCATTCCCGTGTTTACTTTTAGATGCGTTTTCGCCGTCGTTTTTAAGCTACGAGCAACCCTTATCAAAAGGTTTGCCGTACGCATATCCCCGACGGTGGCGATAAATCCGTTTTGGATAATCGCTTCGCACTCTTCCCTTGTAATAGGCGGGGTTAGGATAAGAATATCCTTTCCGCATACGGCGGTTGAGATTTCGATTGCTTCTTCTATCATGCAGACCGCAAAACAATCCGCAACGCCAGAAAGCGCGTTTGCAATCTCCACCGCGCCGTGCCCGTAAGCATTCGCTTTCACCACCGCGCAAAGCTTTACACCCGTTTGCCTTGCAAACGCCTTTGCATTATCAACAACGGCTTTCAAATTTACTTTTACGATTACTTTTTGCATACGGTATTATATGCAAATATACCGCTAAAAGTTGTTGTTTTTACTATTATTCCTATCCTTCTTGGGCTACGAACAGTAATACCTTTCCACCCAAAGAAAGATAGAAAATCTAGGTCAAGGATTATCCTTGTTATTCTTTGTAGATGATACGGTGACAGCTATCACACTCAATCATGCCACCGCCTTTAATCTTGTTCACGTCGGCGATAGGCAAGTCCATACCGCAGGACGGACAACCGCCCTTCTCGACAAACTGAAAAACAATCGGGAAGATTTTCTCCTTACGCTTACTTTTATATTTCCCTAAAACTTCTTCGGAAATATCCTTCGCAATTTCGGCAAGCTTCGCTTCAAGTTCCTTGCGCGCGCCTTCCTTTTCCGCCTTCACCGCGTTATACTTATCCGCCGCCTCACGATAAAGTTTTTGCGCTGCAATAACTTGTTTTTTAAGCTTTTGGTATTCCGCGCTCGTTTCGTTGATAGAATTGATAAGCTCATTAAGTTCCGCTTTCAATCTTCTAAGCTGATCGAACACGCTTTGCGCTTTCTTTTTATAGAACGCGATGTCCGCGCCACCTTCGATCAATTCATCTAACGAGTCGAAGTCTTTAAGCGTTTCTTCCGTCTTTTCATACTTCTCGTTAAGCGTTACCGCTTCCGCTTTCAAGCCGTTTGCTTTCGCTTCAAGAGAATCAAGTTTTTCGGGCGCGCCCTCTAAAAACTTCTTCATCTTTACGTACTCTTTTCTCTCATCCGAGACCGCAAGCTCGCGTTCGATTGCGTAAAGTTCTCTGTCAACTTCCTGATAGTTCAAAATTGCTTGTAACTGTGTCATAGTAACTCCTTTCAAAGCAAACCTTCGTCCGTGAAGAACTCACATTCAACGTCAATTTGCCCGATAATTTTTTCGTAATATTTTTTATATCCGTAATTCTCGGACGCGTAGTGCGTGATTGCGATTACCGCAAGCCCGGACTCTACCGCCCCTTCGATTACGTGATGCTTAAAATCAGAAGAAATCATTACGTCCGCGCCTTCTTTAAGCGCAAACCGCAACCCTTCTTCGTCCCCGCCCGAGCCACAAAAACTCGCCACTCGCGCGATTTTTTTATTCTCGTTATAAGCGAGTGTTCTTTGACTGGAAAGTACCTTCCCAAGCCCCTTTGCAAGCTCACTTGCATTGCACGACTGAACGTTATACGCCCTGCCGTAGCCACCCGACGAAAGCGTATGGTTTATTTTCGTTTCCGTCTTCGTCGTTGCCGTAGCTTTCATTACGGCGTCTTGTAAACTTTCGTCAATCCCGCCTTCCGCGCAGTCAAGATTGAGATGCATAGAAATAACCGAAATACCGTTTTTAATACATTCAACGAGCTTTCCACCCAAAAGCGTGTCCGCTTTCACGTCGGATATTTTTCCGTAAATCGCGGGATGGTGCGTGACGATTACGTTCGCGCCAAATTCCTTTGCTCTTGCAATCGCGGTCTTGGTTAAATCTAAGGAAAACAACGCTTTTTTCACGTCTTCGCCCGTATCGACGAGTACACCGCTATTATCGTACGCGCCGAAATTAGCGCAAAATTCGTCGCTTATGCGCTTTGGCGCAAGTCCGTCTAGTATTTTATAAAAATCAATTAATTTCATTGTCTAATACCTTCTGAAAACGGGTTTTTCTTTCAAGCAGTTCTACCTTACTTTTTTCCTGCAAGCCTTCACGAGCAAGAAACCCGTCGATATCGTGGAGTTTGCGCGTAATTCTCTTCAAAAACGCTTCGCCACGCTCGATAAGATTATCCCGACCAAACTCTATTTCCCAAGCGTTATACGCCTGTTTTTCGTCGTTTTCTTTGCGTTTTCTACCAACGATTACGTCGTAGAACTTACCGTCCGCCATGAACGTATAATCTCGTTCGATAAAACCGCCGTTATCAAGGAT
>JAZQZK010000200.1:0-5314 GCA_045634025.1 Candidatus Scatosoma sp. | reverse complement strand
TCATCGTCCGTTTGAATTGCTTGAATGATATACTCTTTTCCTTCTTCGGCAAATCTTAAATTCATAATCAACCTCCTTCTTGTTAGCATATGCTAATTACTCAATTATTATAACTATTTAGGGAAAGTTTGTCAAACGTTTTTCCTTGATTTTTAACAAAATTTTCAAGTTTTTTATTTTTTTTCGACTTACAAACAAAAAAACGAGCCTCGCTAAAAAACTCGTTTTTCTTATATAATAAATATTGTAAGAAGGTAAGATTATTTTTTCATCTCGCCTACGATATACTCGGCATATCTTTTAGCAATAGAAACACCCGTAACACTTTCCAATCCCTCGAAAAAGGCGTTGGAATTAACCTCGCACACGATAGGCGTTTCGCCTTCTAATAAATCCACTCCGCAGTAATCTAACCCCAAATGCTCGGCAACGCGTTCCGCCACCTTCACGTATTCTTCAGGAAGCTCCACCTTTTCACCGTGTCCGCCAAGCTCGATATTAGAACGGAATTCCCCCTCGTTAGCGATTCGTCGCATACCTGCTACCGCCCTTTTGCCGATTACGACAACTCTAATATCCCGACCTTTCGCCCCAACGAACTTTTGATAAAAATGCGGAAGGTACATCCACTCACGCTCAATTTCTTCAAGCTCTTCACGACTCTTTGCAAGCCTTACCCCTGCCCCGAACGAACCGTAGCTCTTTTTCGCAACGATAGGATAGCCCAAGCTCTCCACTTCGTCCAAAAAGCTTGTTTTTACCTGACTTTGCGGAGTATAGCAGAGCGGCGCGGAGATGGTTTCAGGGATTTTTACACCTGCATTTTTCAAGGAAAGGTAAGTCGTCATTTTATCGTCGCATATCTCGATAGCGGTAGCGGAATTGAAAAGTCGCATACCTGCCCCCTCCAAAATCCGAGAAAGGTACTTGTCCTTATCCAAATACACGCAAAAAGAATAGCCGTCAAGCTTCGCTAAAGGGGTTGCGTCTTCGCTCACTCTCGCTTTTAACTCCCCGTTCAAGACAACGTCCGTTTGCGCGCCTAATTTTTCAAGTTCGTCTTTAATCCGTTGACTTTGGCGATAAAATTTTTCCCCGCTTGGATAGCCGTTCATCACGATTAACCCTTTCATTTGCCTATCTCTCCTTCAAAAAACGGACGAGAACTGCTCTCGCCCGATTTTATTTTTTATTCTTCTTCAATACGAATAACCATTTTAATCTCGGCAAAATCCGTAGCGTTCATCTCTTTGATCGCCGCTTGGATTTGCTTTTCGTTGGTTTTATGCGTGATTATATACAAAGGTACTCTTTCGGTATTGCCGATTGCGTGCGGATTTTGACCAACTTCTGCAATCGAAACGTCGTGCTTACCCAAAATCGTGCACATTTTACCAAGTACGCCCACTTCGTCCCCAACCGCGCAACGAAGATAATACACGCTCTTGAAATCAGGAACGTATTTCACCGCTTTCGCTCCCTTTTCGTTGTTTTCAAAGGTCGCGTATTTAATTTCCGAATGCGTCGCCGCATACAAAACGTCGCTCACCACCGCGCTCGCCGTAGGGAACGAGCCTGCCCCGCGGCCGTAAAGCATGATATCGCCAACCGTATCGCCCGTAAGGTACACCGCGTTAAAAGCGTCGTGAACGCCTGCCAAGGGATGGTTTTTCGGAATAAACGTGGGATGAACGCGAAGTTCGACGCCTTCTTCCGTCTGTTTTGCAATCGCAAGCAACTTAATGACGTAGCCAAGGTCCTTCCCGAACTGGATATCTACCGTCTCAATCCTGCTAATCCCTTCGCGGTAAATTTTCTCATAATCAATCTTTTGATGCAAAGCAAGCGAACCGAGAATGGACAATTTATAAACGGCGTCAAACCCTTCAACGTCCGCCGTGGGATCGGCTTCCGCATACCCCAACGCCTGCGCGTCTTTAAGCGCGTCGTCGTAGCTCTTGCCTTCCATCGTCATTTTAACTAAAATATAGTTCGTCGTACCGTTAATAATCCCCATCATACTTTTGACTTCGTTAGACTGTACGCCGTCAAGCAAGGTACGGATAATCGGCACGCCACCGACACAGCTCGCCTCGAAATACAACCCGCAACTATTGCGTTTTGCTACGCGTTCAAGCTCGTGCCAGTGCTTACTGATAAGTTCTTTATTCGCCGTAACGACGCTCTTACCTTCGCCAAGCGCCGCGAGTACGTAATCCTTCGCCGCGCCGCAACCGCCGATCGTTTCGATAACGATATCAACGGCAGGATTAAGCACGACTTCCGCAATGTTTGCAGAAATCTTATCTTCTTCAATACCAAGGTCCAACGCCTTTTGCTTATTGCGAACAAGCACCGTTTCTACGGTAATGTCTACGCCCTGCGTCTTCATATAGTAATCGTGATGAGAAAGGAGCGTCTTATACGTCCCACTCCCAACAACACCTAAACCTAAAATCGCTACGCCAACTTTTTTAACCACGTTAGCCTCCTTTTCTCCACTAAATCACACAGGCGATCACGTTCATCGCGTACCTGCCCCCTACCTTTTACTTATTCCTGCGTATTAAGGTCGTACAAATACTTCAACCCCTTCAACGTCAGAAGCTTGTCCACGACGTCGATACACTCAATTTCTTTAGAAATTACGTTACTGAACCCACCCGTTGCGATCGTTTTTACGTCGTCGCTTTTGAGTTCTTTCTTAATGCGTTTTACGATATATTCCACAAGCCCTGCAAATCCGAATACGATACCTGCCTGCATATTCGTAACGGTATTTTTCGCGATAATGCTCTTGGGCGCTTCAATCTCTACTCTCGGCAACTTCGCCGTACCGTTGACAAGCGAATCAAGCGAACCCTTGATACCAGGGGAAATAACCCCACCGATAAATTCATTATTCGCGCTGATAACGTTAAAAGTCGTCGCCGTACCAAAGTCAATAACGATCATAGGTTTATTTTCACCGTACTCAACGATAGCGGAAACGCAGTTCACGATACGGTCCGCGCCAACTTCACGCGCGTCGTCGCAACGGATATTCAAGCCCGATTTAAGCCCGGGCGCAATCTTCAAAGGCTTGATGTTAAGATAGAGCGAGCACATCTTATCAATGGTATAGTCAAGCGTAGGCACAACCGAAGAGATGATCCCCCCTTCGATTTTCGCTACGTCAATTTCTTTCGCTGAAAGCATACCGGTAAGCTGTTCGCCGTACTCGTCCGAAGTCTTTTTGAAATCCGTCGCCACGCGGAAGGATATTTTAAGCTCGTCCTTGTCGTAGATGGCGTATTTAATATTCGTGTTTCCTATATCAATACAGATTATCATAGCTTACTTCCTTTTTAATCCCTTGAAGGATTTTTCTACAATTTCAATAACTCTATTGAGCGCGGGCGAGAAAAAAAGATTAAACGCGAACTCGAAAAAGAAATTAAACCCAACAAGCCCAACGAGAATAAAGATAAGCACGTTTTGCGCGCCTGCCATACCATACACCGAGCCCGTCATAAACAAACACCCGATAATAAAAATCAAAGTATTGAGAACGGGTACAACCCCTGCCGCAACGAACGTTGCCACAAGCTTATTCTTTTTTTCAAGCCAAGCGTAAAGATGCCCTGCAACGAACCCTGCTACCGTCGTCTTTACAAGACAGGTGAGAATGGTTGCAATCGGGTCGTTCGACCAAATCAATACGTAGAAAGGACTTCCACCCGCAATTACTTGCGCAAGCACGACCACACCACACGCAAAACCCAAGAACGCGCCCATCGCAGGACCGAACATAATCGCGCCAAGCACGATAGGTACTAACGCGAAGTTGAGTAACGTACCGAGCGGAATCACCGCGCTAAACGACTGCAAAGCTATTACAAGCGCGAGCAATACCGCAACCCCTGCAAGCTGTTTTGAGCTAAAAGACTTGCTCTTCATAAAACACCTCCATCGAGTTCCTTCTAAATTTTTCCGTTTCTTACGAAAAAGGATACCCGTAGAAATTTTTTTTGATTTTTCAGCTTTTTACGGTCAAACCGACGAAGAGTCGTATTTGCCAAGCCCAAAAAAACCTTTTATCCTTTTATATTATACAACATTTCCCCGCCTTTTGCAAGAAAATAAAAAGCAATTACCACAAAAAAATTAAAAACGGAAAAAATCCCTGTTTTTTTCATTCACAATCGAACGCGAAAGAAGAATACACTATATTAGAAAGACAAAACTGCGGGGTCGCCATAAGGCGAACGGCAAACGCCGACACTTACATACCCCTGCAGAAAAGACACAGGAGGTTCTTTTATGAATTGTTGCATGCAAAACAACTGCTCTATCTGGATACTTATCGCGCTCGTCGTACTCTGCACCAAAGACGGCTTCTCGTCCTGCGGATTCTTAAACGGTTGCGGTTTACCCATTATCGTTGCCCTTCTTTACTGCTTGTATAAAAACGGCACGCTTTCTTCTCTTTTAACCCCTCATTGCTGCAATCCTTGCTGCTAATTCCCGTTTTCTTGTTTCTTAATTTTTCTCCTTGAAAATAGGTCGGCTCACCTACGAGCCGACCTTGTTTCCTTTATTTAGTTCTTCCGCAACAAAGCGGTTTTGTCAATACTTTCTAAAAAACTTCGTAAACTATCAGGAAAGCGTTTCACGCGCGAAGTAGGACAAGAGCGCGATAACCGTCTTACCGTCTTTAATCTCGCCCGTTTTCAGCATTTGCTTTGCTCTATCAAGCGGGATAAATTCCGCCGTCAAAAACTCCCCGTCGTCAAGGTTTTGCTTGGTTCTTACGCCGTCTTTTACTTCGTAGATATAAATTTTCTCATTCGTATAGCCGGGCGTGGGATAGTCGATAAATAAAAGCTTGGCTTCTTCCGCCTTAATCCCTGCTTCTTCTTCAAGTTCACGAAGCGCGGTACACGAAGGGTCTTCCCCTTTTTCAAGCTTGCCTGCTGGGATTTCGTATAACGTCTCTCCGTAAGCGTAGCGGTATTGTTTAACAAGGAGTACCGCGTCGTTTTCGATATACAGTACGCAAGCGCCGCCCGAATGTTCGACGATTTCGCGTTTACAGGGCTTACCGTCGGGGAGCAAAGCGTCGTCACAGCGCACGGAGATAATTTTGCCTTGATAAACGTAGTTTTTGTTGACAGTCTTTTCCGTCATGTCCATAATCGTACTCCTTTTTTCCGAATTTTTTGATAGGATACCCCGCCAAAAACGGCTATCGCTTACCAAAAATACACAAGTTTTCGTTATTTTAATATAATTATAGCATAAAAAGAAATTTTTTCAAAGAAAATTAAAGCAA
>JAZQZK010000199.1:0-4101 GCA_045634025.1 Candidatus Scatosoma sp. | reverse complement strand
ATAAAGTTTAACGGTAAATAAAAAAAAGCCAACCACTATTCCGGTTGGCTGTTTTCGTTTAATGTTTTCTTTATTCCCCCTATACAGGTACGAGATGAATTAAATTTTAAGGATATTAGAAAGCTCGGCGATGGCTTGGTTGTAATCGTCAAATTCTACGATATAATCGCAAATTTGCGCGGTTTGGTTTTCCGATTCGATGGCTACGATACGGTTGATTTTATCGTCGATGGACGAGTTTTTGCGTAAAATGGAGTTCAATAGCGCTTTTTTATCGCGCTTGATATAGATAGTGGTGACGTTCTTGAAATTCGTTTTTAAGGACATTGCGCCACAAATATCCATTGTTGTCATAACGTGCTTGCCTTTTGCAAGGATACTTTCAACGTCTGCCTTTTTCGAGCCGTAACCGTGACCTGCGTACATGGTGGACTGGAACATATCCCCGCTTTCTTTCATCGCGATAAACTGCTCCACAGACACGTAGTTATACCAGTCGTTACTCTCGACGGCGGTGGGGTCGTTGGTGGTGTAGCTTGTAAGTTTTTCAAACTTATCCGTCTTTTCGAGTATGCGAGAAGCGATTCGTGATTTACCACTCCCCGACGGGCCTACGAGTACGACGATGCTCGGTTCACTTAGCGCAAGCGGTTGTTCGCGGACACTGTAACTGTCCGAAATAACTTCGACCATCTTCAAGAACTCGTCGTAGGTGTTGACGGCGAGTACGCCCGTTGCCGCTTGGTTCCAAGGCCAACGACGAAGAATAGGGTATTGCGCGCTTGATCTTAAAACGTTATGCATACCGTCGTCGAAAAGGATATCCACGCTGATTTTGTCTTTACGCGCGCCCATATAGATATGGTCGGCAGGGATTTCGGGGAATTCTTCCATAATGCGTTGCGCGCGAATGCCCATAAACTCAGGCGGAGTCGCGGTGCAAACGAAGACTTCGGTCATCGTTGAGAGTTTCTTCACGAACTCCTTCGCGCCTTTCATAACCGGTTGCGTACGGTAAAAATCGGGGTCGCTAAAGAACTCGAAAATAGCGTCTGCGCGCGTGCCTTGTTTGCCCCATTTCTTGATTTCGTAGATAGAAAGGGGTGGATCGAATTTATATTTCTCGTTGGCGCATTGAATAGCGTAGGAAGTACATTCCATTAAAACGTCGTCGATATCAAGCGCGGTGGATAATCTAAATTTTCTGCCCATAAAAATACTCCTTTTATAGTTATTATACAACAAAGCCGTCCGAAAATCAATACTTTTGAAAAAAATAAGAAAAAAATAAAATTACCCTTGATTTTTGTGATAGGATATGCTATAATAATGTGTATTAAAAAGAGTGTTTTAAGCGGGGTTTTTGAGACGTTGTTGAATGGTAAAAGTCATCGCATTTCAAGTCCCGAAAAAACTTAAAAATAATCAATAGGAGCGGACATGGGTATCGTGAAATTGTATCCTGAATGTAAGGACTACATTTGGGGCGGAGAAAAATTAAAGCAAAAATACGGTAAAATTACCGACAAATCGCCTTGCGCGGAGAGCTGGGAACTCTCCTTCCACAAAGACGGCTTAACTCGTCTTGAAAACGGCAAAACGCTTGCGGAAACGGTTAGTCAAACCGAGCTTGGAACTCGCGTAAAAGATTTCCCGTTCTTCCCCGTACTCATTAAATTTATCGACGCGGAGCAAAACCTGTCGGTGCAGGTACATCCTTCCGACGATTACGCGCTCGAAAACGAGAACTCCTTTGGTAAGACGGAGATGTGGTACGTGGTCGAAGCGGAAGAAGGCGCGGGGCTTTACGTGGGGTTCAACCGCGACGTAACCAAGGCGGAGTTTGAACAGGCGATTAAGGAAAACCGCTTGACCGAGCTTTTGAACTTCTTTGAAGTCAAGGCAGGGGATTGTTATTTCATTCCGTCTGGCACGATCCACGCGATTGCGAAGGGGTGCTTGATTTGTGAGATTCAGCAAAACAGTAACCTTACTTATCGCGTTTACGACTACGGTAGAAAGGACAAGAACGGCAACGAGCGTGAACTGCACGTCGATAAGGCGCTCAAAGTAACTTCGCTTGAAAAATATAAGCCGACTGTGTTTGCTGAAAACGTGCTTTCCGAGTGTAAATATTTCCGCGTTGAAAAGCATATTGTAAACGGAAAAATCACCCGCTTTGCGGACGAAAAATCCTTCCATTGTATCACGTGCGTGGGGGGCAGGGGCGCGTTGAACGGCGAAACCGTCGTTCGTGGCGATAGTTTCTTCGTGCCTGCAACGTACGGCGAGTACACGCTTGAAGGGGATATGGAACTCATCATCACAACCGTTTAATGCGATAAACGGACTTATCTATATAATCTATATAATAGGAAGAAAATAGGATTATGAAAGTGAGACAGGAAAGCGATTCAATCGGCGTTTTAGACGTACCTGCAGGGGCGTATTACGGAGTCCAAACGCTCCGTGGTCATGAGAATTTTAATATCACGGGCAATGCGATGAGCGAAGAGTTCGTGAAGAATATCGTCCGCATCAAACGGGCGGCGGCGCGTGTGAACGGTAAGCACGGTTACATGCCTAAAGAGATCGCTCAAGCGATAGTTTCCGCGTGCGACGAAGCGCTCGAAGGGAAATTCAAGAAACATTTCATCACGGACGCCGTGCAAGGCGGCGCGGGAACGTCGGTGAATATGAACGTCAACGAAGTAATCGCAAACCGCGCAACAGAGCTTTTAGGCGGTGAGCTTGGGGAATACCTTTGTCACCCGAACGACCACGTGAACTGTTCGCAATCCACCAACGACGTTATCCCCACGGCAGGGAAATTGACGGTTTTAGAGCTTTCAAAGGCCCTGCTAAAAAGTTTAGACAAATTGATAGACGCTTTGCGTAAAAAGGAAGTCGAGTTTGACGGCGTGATTAAAATGGGTAGAACGCAACTCCAACACGCCGTGCCTATCCGTTTAGGTCAAGAGTTCGGCGCGTACGTGTCTATGTTGGAACGGAGTCGCCGTCATATTGTAAGTTCCATTTCAGAGATGACGGAAATCAATCTCGGCGGAACGGCAATCGGGACTTCGGTCAACGTCGGCAAAGGCTATCTCGAAGATATCGTTTCGGCGCTTTCGGAAGAAGTAGGGTGTCCGCTTAACAAGGCGAATAACCTAATCGACGCCACGCAAAACGTCGATTGTTTTGCAAGCGTTTCGTCTTCACTTCGTACCTGCGCTTTGTGTTTGTCTAAAATGTGCAACGATTTACGACTCATGTCCAGCGGACCAAAGACAGGTCTTAACGAAATCCAACTCCCTGCCCGTCAAAACGGTTCGTCGATTATGCCCGGCAAAGTCAATCCCGTTATTCCCGAAGTGGTTTCGCAGGTCGCGTTCTTGGTCACAGGCAACGACGTGACGATCGCAATGGCGACGGAAAGCGGTCAGCTGGAACTCAACGCCTTCGAGCCTGTGATTTTCTATAAACTCTTCGAGTCCTTTAGATGTCTCACGAACGCTATGCGGACGTTGCGTAAGAACTGTATTGAAGGCATCGTCGCAAACGAAACGCGTTGCTTGGAACTTGTTGAAAATAGCGTAGGGGTAGTTACGGCGCTTTGCCCGTATCTTGGCTATAAGAAATCGGCGGAAATCGCCAAAGAAGCCCTTAAAAAGAACGTTCGCGTTAAGGACTTGATTTTAGAGTACGGCTTAATGGACGAAAAACAACTTGACGAACTGCTTAATCCCTATCTAATGACAAAAGCGCATTAAAGAGAAAAAAACCACCGTGAAAGGGCGTTTCCCATAGGGATTTAATTGAATAACTTATAAACTCGACTTCTTGCAAGTCGAGTTTTCTTCTCCCCCCCACAAAATAGATTGAATTAAAGTTGATTTTATGTTATAATAAACTCATCAATAAATAAGAATTTGTAGGTGAGATAATGATTATTTTAATTACCGGAGCATCGCATATAGGCAAAACTGCACTTGCCCAAAAACTGCTTGAAAAATATAAATACCCATATTTTTCAATAGACCATCTAAAAATGGGTTTAATTCGTAGCGCTAATACAGAACTTACTCCTATGAGTGATGA
>JAZQZK010000198.1:0-2774 GCA_045634025.1 Candidatus Scatosoma sp. | reverse complement strand
GGGGGAGTTCTTTCAAGAGCTCTCCGATTTTATCCAAATCCTGTATATTACGCGTGTTGTAGTAGTTGTCTTTCTTCATAAGTTATTAATCCTAAAATTTTCAAAAAATAGTTAAAAAGCACCCAAAAATCTTTCTCGCAGAAAAAAATACCCAGTAGATAGGGGAAATTTCAACCCATAATAAATATCAAAATAAACACCAAATCAACATAATAACAACCCACCGACACTCGCTTGAACTATTCGTAAAATACAGGTTTTACGAATAGTGAATACTAAAAACACAATAAAATAAGGGTTTATTCGACTTTTTGGATGGATTTTACAGTTACTTATAGTTACATTTAATATTTTTAATGCAATTTCGTTTTTTTAACTTGATTATACGTTCAAAGACTTTTTCTTTCTGATTTTATAAAATATTCCATAGCTATACGGTTTGACTTCAAATTTATCTTCGACGATTACATCGGAAATTAATTCAATAAATTTTCCGTTTAAGTTCAAGAAATACGTATTTGAAGAATTGTTCGTATATACGTATATTTCTTCGGAATTATTTTTTCTTTTATATAAAAACAAGCCTTTTTCGCAATATATCGGTTCAAAGCTTGCATCTTTGAAGATTTCCTTGTATTTATTTCTGATTACGCCTAATTTTTTGTAGAAATTTATCAAATCTACGTTCAAATTATTCCAGTTAAAGCATTTTCTACAAAACGGATCGACAAAACCTTCCATTCCGTTTTCGTCGCCGTAATAAATACAAGGTACGCCTGGCATAGTATATTGAAGAACAACGGCTAATTTGAGTCGAATAATCGCTTTTTCTCTCTCTTCTTCCGTTAAATCCGCGCTACTTTTCGCCATTTCTTGCTTATCCGAACAATGTTTTTCACCTAAAACGGTTAAAATTCTCTTTGTATCGTGCGTGCCTAAAATATTCATTAGACAATCGAGTGTTTCTTTTGGATAATGGTCGATTAAGGAATGCAATACCTTTAATAAATCAAAAGCATTGCCGGAAATTGCGTAAGAAATTATGCCGTCTTTTAAGGGATAGTTCATAACACTATCTAATTCCCCACCTAAAAGATACTCTCTACGCTTTGAATACGCGATTTTATCCGACGCATCTTCCCACACTTCGCCTATTATTATCGCGTCCGAATTCTCGTCCTTGACCGATTTTCTCAATTTTTTAAGGAAAAAGTCGGGTAATTCGTCGGCAACGTCCAAACGATAGCCTGAAATACCGTGTTTTAACCAGTTTTTCAAAACGCCTTTCTCGCCAAAAATAAATTCTTGATACGCAGGAGAATTCTCGTTTAATTCCGGTAAAATATCAATTCCCCACCAACTCGAATAAAGGTCGGGATACGACTGAAAAGAATACCAACTATAATAAGGAGAATCCTTCGACTGATACGCCCCAAGGCTTGGATAACGACCATATTTATTAAAATACACGCTATCATCGCCCGTATGATTAAAAACACCGTCTAAAATAACGGAAATTCCTTGGGATTTTGCCGTTGCTACAAGTTCGTCAAAATCGGCTTCAGTCCCTAAATATTCGTCAATTTTCATATAATCCGACGTATCGTAACGATGATTAGACGCCGCTTCAAAAATCGGATTTAGATAAATAACGCTTACGCCTAATTCCTTTAAGTACGGAATTTTACTCTTAATACCTTGTAAATTCCCACCAAAATAGTCGTTATTTAAGACTTTCCCGTCCTTATCAGGTAAATAATACGGAAGCTCCCCCCATTCTCTTTGCACCCTATTGACTATGTCAGGCATACTTCCAAGTTTGCAAAATCTATCGGGGAAAATTTGGTACATTATTCCCCCTTTGAACCAGCCGGGCGTTTTGTAATCAGGGGAAGACACGGTTAATATAAATTCTCTTGCAAATTCAGGCGAAAAATAGCCAACGCCACAATCGTGTTGCATAATTAATCCGTTATTTTCGATAGAAAACGCGTAAAAATACAACCCGATTTCGTGGATTTTTAAGTTTATTTGCCAACCAAAGCTCGTCCTTTGCATCGGTAAATATTTATTTTCTTGGCCATCTTTTGCTAAAATTAAATAAGCATTTTCTAAAGGCGACGTAAAATCAGACGGAGAGTTTATCAAAAGCCCTTCAACGCTTTCTTCCGTTTTCAAATAAAATAGCTTTATTTGTAACTCTTCCCCTGCTTTTACGCCCCCGACAACGCTTTTACACGCGCAATCGATAGGATTATAATAATACCTTGTCTTCATAATTCCCTATTTATAAATCTAAACAAAAAGCCGTAAATACTTACAGCTTTTTGTCAAATTTCAAGTCAAAATATTTTCCGTTTAAAATCAACTAAACGGTATGCCGAACCCTTTATTTCAAAGGCTTCAAATCCCAAATATTTTCTGCGTATTCCTTAATTGATCTATCCGCAGCAAAATATCCTGCAGCCGCAATGTTGCGAAGCGCTTTTTGGTTCCAAGAGCGCTTATCCGTTGCGTACAAGTTGGACATTTTTTGTTGCGTTACCGCGTAGGATTGATAATCCGCCATACACATATACGGATCGGCAACGGGACTACCCGTTAAGAGATAATTTGCGATGTCGGCAAAAGATTCGCCGTTGAAACCGATAATCAAGGCTTCAATTACCTTACGTAATACTTGATCGTTGTTGTAATAGATACTCGAAGAATATCCGTTATGCCAAATTTCGTTTACTTCGTCCGCCTTCAAACCGAAGATGAAAATGTTATCA
>JAZQZK010000197.1:0-7253 GCA_045634025.1 Candidatus Scatosoma sp. | reverse complement strand
GTCCGTACCCATAGGATACACCGCGCCGCAACATTGCCAATTTTCTATTTCTTCCATTTCTACGCCCAAAGCCGCCGCCGCTAAACGAGCCGTTTTATCAAGCTCTTTTGCTTTGGTTTTAAGCGTACAACCGGGATAATAACAAATTTTCATATAATTTCTTACCTTTTGTTGAATACTTTATTTTTCGGGATAAGCCATTTCTTCAGGACGGAATACTTCGTCGAACTTTTCAGCAGTCAAGAACCCAAGCGCAACGCAAGCTTCTTTCAAGGAAATGTTTTCTTTATAAGCCTTCTTTGCCGTCTTTGCCGCGTTCTCGTAACCGATATAGGGATTGAGCGCAGTAACGAGCATGAGCGAGTTATAAAGGTTATGCTTCATCTTTTCCTTGTTTGCTTTGATACCCGTTACGCAGTTCTTTTCAAAGGAAATGATACCGTCTGCAAGAAGTCTTGCCGATTGCAAGAAGTTGTAGATGATTACGGGCATAAATACGTTCAATTCGAAATTACCTTGCGACGCGCCAACGCTTACCGCTACGTCGTTCGCCATTACTTGAACGGCAACCATCGTGATAGATTCGCATTGCGTAGGATTTACCTTACCGGGCATAATCGAAGAACCGGGTTCGTTTTCGGGAATGAAGATTTCTCCAAGCCCGTCACGAGGACCACTTGCAAGCCAACGTACGTCGTTTGCAATCTTCATAAGGTTGCAAGCGAGCGCCTTCATTGCGCCATGCGCGAATACGAGTTCGTCTTTCGCCGTCAAAGCGTGGTATTTATTTTCCGCAGTAATAAATTCCTTACCCGTCAAAACGCTTACTTGGTTAGCAACTTCTTCCGCAAAACCTTTAGGCGCGTTCAAGCCCGTACCAACAGCCGTACCGCCGAGCGCAAGCTCTTTCAAACCGCTAAGCGCAAGCTGGATTTGACCTTTCGTCTTTTCAATCATATTCGTCCAACCGCTAATTTCTTGTGAAAACGCGATGGGAACTGCGTCTTGAAGGTGAGTTCTACCACTCTTTACGATACCTTCGTTTTCTTCTTCCAAACGCTTAAGCGTTGCAATCAAGGTATCCATTGCAGGGAAGAGTTTGTCTTCAATTGCAATAACCGCAGCGATGTGCATTGCCGTAGGGAAGGTATCGTTGGAGCTTTGGCTCTTATTGATATCGTCGTTGGGGTGCAAAAGCTTTTCGCCTGCGATTTCGTTACCACGGTTTGCGATAACTTCGTTTGCGTTCATGTTCGATTGCGTACCGCTACCCGTTTGCCAAACAACGAGCGGGAAATGGTCGTTGAGCGAACCGGAAATAACTTCCTCGCAAGCCGCGCAAATTGCATTCAATTTCTCATCGGAAAGTTTGCCGAGCTTGTTATTCGCAAGCGCAGCCGCCTTCTTTAAGATACCAAACGCGTGCGTGATTTCACGGGGCATAACTTCGTTGCCGATTAAGAAGTTTTGATAACTTCTTTGCGTTTGCGCCGCCCAGTATCTGTCTGCAGGGACTTTCATTTCCCCCATAGTGTCTTTTTCAATACGGTATTCCATTCTTTCTATCTCCGTTTTATCTTAATGTTTTCTCTTAATCTTAATTTAAGTCAAGTTGCGCGATAACGCCTTTGAGAACTTCCGCGCTATGACGCATCTTTTCCAACTCTTCGTCGGAAAGCTTAGGCGTGAGCGTCGTCACGATGCCTTCACTACCGATCGCGCAAAGCGTCGAAAGAGCAACGTCGGTAATGCCGTATTCCCCTTCCAAAACGGTGGATACAGGCAAAATCGTGTAAGCGCTTGAATAAATACTGTTTACGATTTGCGTTACGCAAGCCGCGATACCGTAGAAGGTTGCGCCCTTACCTGCGATAATTTGACCGCCCGACTTCTTCACGTATTCTTCTACTTCTGCTTTATCATAAGGAGATACTTTAAGAGCCTCCTTATCGGTAATCGTGCTTTCATATACGCTCAAGGGAATGCCCGAAATATCCGCAGTCGACCAAGCCACAAACGAGCTATCACCGTGTTCGCCGAGAACGTAAGCGTGGACTTGTTTTTGATTTACCGAATAGATTTCAGACAAACGCGTACGCAAGCGGATACTATCAAGTGTCGTACCCGTACCGATTACGCGGTTTTTAGGCACGCCGGTAAGCTTGCAGAAGACGTAAGTGAGTACGTCAACGGGGTTTGCCACGAAGATATAGAGCGCGTCAGGCGCATGCTTTACAATTTCGGGAGCGATTTGTTTAAGAATGTTTACGTTGGTTTGCGTAAGGTCAATACGGGACTGACCAGGTTTTCTGCCTACGCCAGACGTAACGATAACGATATCCGAACCTTCCATATCTTCATACGTACCGCAGTAAATCTTCGAGGGAGAAAGATACGGGGTTGCCTGTCTAATGTCGATAGCTTCACCTTGCGCCTTTGCTTCGTTCACGTCGATTAAAACGATCTCCGCAACAGAGCCAGTAGTCACAAGCGTATAAGCTACCGTAGCGCCTACTGAACCAGCGCCGATAATTGTTACTTTGTTGTTCATAAAAATCCTCCAACGGTAATAATTTTCTCGTTAAAAATGCGATTTCCTTTTTATTTGCCTATGGCAAGAAGCACGCACTATCCCTTTTTCCCCACGCTATATTATATCATAAACGTTTATTTTTTCCAAGAGCTTGAAGGGGTTTTTGAGAAATTTTTTTTACCACAATTATATTTTTTTTCTTTTTTATACAAAAAAAACCTTGCTCGAAAAAAATTACGAACAAGGCTAACATTTTCTTTGAAATTTTATCATTCTTATACTCGCTTATTTATCTTCCCAAAGCGTCTAAAAGAAGAAGCCCGCCTTCTATAATCGTGAACAATCCTGCCACAACGAAGACCCAGTCCCACTTATTAAAGAACAAGACCAAACCTATCAAAATGCAAACGATAGGCATAGCGAGAATTTTCAGCACTTCTATACCCTGTACGCAACGCAAGCGAAACCGCACGCAATCGTACAACGTCAAAACGCCAACGATGAGCACGAAAGCGGCAAGGATATACACAACGGCGGAAACGATAGTCCAGCCGAAGAAGATAACCACAGCGCCAACGACGAGTTTCACGACCGCCAAAGGCACGTTGCTTTGCAAAAGGTCAATTAATCCCAAAACGATAAGCGACACCCCTACGACCGTCATAAAAACACTAATCATCTCACCCTTCATAATCATAAGAAGAACGCCGATTGCAATGGTAAAAATCGCGGAAATGATTATATCAGACTTTTTCAATTTCTGCCTCCGAAAACTTTACGAGCGAGGACGAAGTACGGCAACGCGGATACAAGGATTTTTGAAACGGTCATACGCCCGTGCGCAAGGCGTTGCGCCTTCCTTTTTGCACTTTTCACAAAATGCATACGTACCGCACGTATCTTCCCCTGCGATAATAGAATCTATCCACTTTGTTTTATCGAATTCATTTTGCCATTCTTGAAAATTCATCTTAAACCCTCCGAGTTTATTGTTGATTATATTTATTATAATAAATCTTTTAATTTTTTTCAATCGTTTTTACCCAGTTTTTATTTTTATTTTTCAATTTTGACAAACTATTATCTCGATTAAAGCAGAATAACCAACCCAACCGCCTAACGAGCTATTGCAATTAAAATTGCAACGCTCGAGATTAGACTTTTTCTCTTTTGTTCGTCCTTTGCTTTAACACCTTTTTGGCATGAAAGCGCCTTCACGGTTTTCCCCGCTTTTCTCTACGGACAATACTGTATTATATGCCTAAAAAATAAAAATATTTCTTTTTGGAAGAAAAAACAGACCCTTTTTAGGATCTGTTTTAGATTTTTATTGATTAAGATGAACGAGCATTTCCTTATATTACATGGAAATCATTTGCAACGTTTCGTACAATTCGTTATTGAACGTCTTTTTCATAGATACCGCTTCGATAATATCCATATCGATAATCTTGTTATCACGAATACCGACAACGCGGTTACCAATACCATCTTTAAGCAAGCGAACCGCTCTGTTACCGAACTGCGCCGCGAGCATTCTGTCCGCCATAGAAGGCGAACCACCACGTTGTACGTGACCGATACAGGTAGGACGAACGTCGTACGCCGTTCTTTCTTGTAACATTTGAGAGAACCTCTCCGCGCCCATAACGCCTTCTGCGATAATGATAATATTCGAGTGTTTACCGTTTGCTCTCGAACGATTAATTCTCTTTTGGATTTCATCCATATCAAAGCCGATTTCAGGCACGACGATAATTTCCGCGCCAGACGCAATACCGCTATATAACGCGATGTCACCACAATGTCTGCCCATAACTTCAACGACGGAAATACGTTCGTGCGAAGTCATCGTATCACGAAGCTTATTGATGATATCAAGACAGGTGTTTACCGCCGTATCAAAACCAAGCGTGTAATCGGTGTAAGCAAGGTCGTTATCAATCGTACCGGGGATACCGATCGTAGGAACGCCATAGTCGCGAGAAAGCACTTCCGCGCCACGGAACGAACCGTCGCCACCGATAACTACAAGTCCTTCAATGCCGTACTTTTTCAAGGTAGCAACAGCTTTTTCTTGACCTTCTTTCGTCTTCATTTCCAAACATCTTGCGCTACGCAAACGAGTACCACCGCATTGAACGATATTTGAAACGCTACGCATTTCCATAGGGATAAGGTCGCCGTCGATAAGACCTGCATACCCCCTTTCTACCCCATATACTTCCATACCAAAATAAATAGCTGTACGAACAACCGCACGAATGGCAGCATTCATGCCGGGCGCATCACCGCCACTTGTCAGTAAAGCGATTTTTTTCATGATTGTTATTCTCCTTCGTTTTAGTACCTGCTCCGAAAGGAACATACTCTTTTATTATCTATAATATTATAGCAAATCTTTCAAAAAACACAACTATTTTACAGCAGTATTTTGAATTTTACATAAGTTTTATAGATTTTTCATCTAAAAATCCCGAAAGCTCGGCTAAAAGCGCGCGATTTGGCGTTACTTTTTGAGAACAAAGGAACTTTTTACCATTCTTAAAGAAGATGACCTGCGTTTCTCCTGCATAATAGCAGAGCGTTTCCATCAATTCGTCAACGTCTTCGTCTTCTAAATTCGTAATATTCAACCAAAGCGTTTTCGGTTTTTCTTCGACGGGACTAGCCTTCGAATTATCCACTAAATTACTATCGCCGTTTGTTTGTCCTTGCGTGTTTACAGACGCAACAGGCGTTTCATCCAAAGTAAATTCCGACATTTTATCCACGATAATAGACGGAGCTTTATCGTCGTTGATGCTAATTTTACCCGAGATAGAAACCACTCTATCAGGCTCAAGGAAACTCTTAATTTTATCGTAAACTTTCGGGAAACAAACGCATTCTACCGTGCCGTACAAGTCTTCAACGGTGACGAACGCCATAAATTGCCCTGAACGAGTTTGCAATTTCTTATAGGTGGAAATCATACCGCCCATCGTGATTTGTTGTCCGTCGGAAATTTCGCTATACGTTTTCTCGCCCGTTTCTTCGTCTTCGACGAACTCACTCATCATCAAGCAATTAAAATTGCAATCGCTAAAGTATGGCAAGAACTTTTCAAACGGGTGACCACTGACGTAAACACCCAAAACCCCCTTTTCTTTGGACAATTTTTCCATAGTGTCGTACTCGGGGATATTCGGGTAAACGACGTCTATTTCCTGTTCTTCTAAAATCCCACCGAACAGGGAAATTTGCGCGCCTGCCTTTTGTTTATCAAGCGCGTTTACACGCGATAAAACGTCTTCGTAAACGTGCGCAAACTGCGATCTCGTATAGCCAAAACAATCGAACGCGCCTGCATAAATCAAGCTTTCAACGATACGCTTATTGACAAACTTTGCGCAACGACGAGCAAAGTCTGAAAAATCCTTAAACAAGCCGTTCTCTTCACGCTCCTTAATAACCGCTTCGATCGCCTCTTGACCAACGCCACGGAGCGCGCCAAGCCCGATACGAACACCGTCGTTTTCCACCCAGAAAATAGTCTTTGACTTATTGATATCAGGCGGATAAACGGGGATATTCTTTTCCTTCATATACATAATATACTTGGAAATTTCTTCGATTTTATCAATTCTATCGTTCAAAACGCCCGCAAGGAATTCTTTGCGGTAGAAATGTTTAAGATACGCGGTACGATACGCGATAACGGCGTACGCCGCTGCGTGAGATTTGTTGAACGCATACGACGCGAAGCTTTCCATATCCGCGAAAATCTTACCCGCAACTTCAGCTGGAATTCCCTTGGACGCGCAACCGGTAATACCGCTTGCAGGATCGCCGTAGATAAATTTATCCTTTTGTTCCATCAGCTCTTTTTTCTTCTTCTTGGACATTGCGCGACGAACAAGGTCGGCTTGTCCAAGCGAATAACCTGCAAGCTGTTGGAAAATTTGCATAACCTGTTCTTGATAGATGATAACGCCGTAAGAGTTCTTCAAAATAGGCTCTAAATGCGGGGTATCGTAAACGATTCTTTCAGGGTAATGCTTGTTTTCAATATATTTAGGAATGAAGTCCATAGGACCGGGACGGTACAGGGAAATACCTGCTATCAAATCTTCCAAACAGTTGGGTTGAAGGTCTTTCATGAACTTCTTCATACCGCCTTGTTCAAGCTGGAATACCGCGTCGGTATCACCCGACGAGATAAGCTCGTACGCTTCGGGTACGTCCACCCCGATCTCGTTGAAGTCTATGTCTATTCCGTGCCCTTCTTTGATATACGAAAGGGTGTTTTCGATGTCCGTTAACGTGGTCAAAGCAAGGAAGTCCATCTTAAGCATACCCACCGCTTCCACTTCTTTCATATCGAACTGCGTTACGATATCTTCACCGTTTCTTGCAAGGGGTACGTTGTCGGCTAAAACCTTGTTACAGATAACGACGCCTGCCGCGTGTTCAGACGTATTCTTGGGCATACCTTCAAGTTTCAAACCCATGTCTATAACCCTGCGAAGGTCGTTGTTGGTTTCGTAAACTTCGATAAATTCCACGTTACGCTTTTTCTTTTGTTCAGCGAGTTTTTTCTCGATTTCCGCGCGCTTTTCTTCCGACAAACTCGCGTCCGCCAACTGCGCTTCAATCTTGGGAATACCCAAACCCAAAAGCTCTCTAATCGACGATTTCCCGTCCATGAGTTTTGCGACCTTATCCGTTTCCGAATAGG
>JAZQZK010000196.1:0-1630 GCA_045634025.1 Candidatus Scatosoma sp. | reverse complement strand
AACTTCATTTTCCGTGTTCGTGAGTTTGAACAAATGGAACTTGAATTCTTCTGCAAACCCGGTACTGACCTTGAATGGTTCAACTACTGGAAGAATTTCTGCCGTGATTGGCTTTTGTCGCTTGGCATGAAAGAAGAAAATCTCCACCTTCGCGACCACTCGGCGGAAGAGCTTTGTTTCTATTCCAAAGCAACCACCGACTTTGAATATAGATTCGCGTTCGGTTGGGGCGAGCTTTGGGGGGTTGCCGACAGAACGGACTACGACCTTTCCCAACACGCGAAAGAATGCGGTAAGCCCATCGACTACGTTGACCCCGTCACTAATGAGCGTTACGTACCCTACGTTATCGAGCCTTCGCTTGGCGTAGAGCGTATGGTTTTGGCGTTCCTTACCGACGCTTACGACGAAGAAGTGGTTGACGCGGAAAAGAACGACGTTCGTACCGTGCTCCGTTTACACCCTGCGCTTGCGCCTTATAAGTGCGCCGTGCTTCCCCTTCAAAAGAATTTGAGCGAGAAGGCAGACGAAGTTTACGCGAAGATGATGAAGAAGTTTGCAACCACCTACGACTTGACGGGTTCTATCGGTAAGCGTTACCGTCGTCAAGACGAAATCGGTACGCCCTACTGCGTAACCATCGACTTCCAAACGCTTGAAGACGAAACGGTTACCGTGCGCGACCGCGATAGCATGGAACAAATCCGTCTTACCATCGACGAAGCTATTAAATTCATCGAAGAAAAAATCGAATTTTAAGGCTTTCGAAAAAATTCAATAAAAATAATAAACTCGGCCTTGATTTTGGGAAATGCCCATACCATGGTCGAGTTTTTCGTTTGTTTTTGGTTAAATTTTCCGCTTTTCTTTTACGTGTTAGTTTGCGTATTTTTTCGCAAAGGTGTTATATAAGCGACTATCTCTCGCAACCATACCACCGCCCGAAACGACGGCAAACTGCGGTTCGTCCGTCACGTGGACGTCCATGCCGATTACCTTTGAAATGTATTCGGCTACGCCGTCGATTCTCGCAACGCCACCCGATAAGCAAAGTCCGTTTTTATTCACCGCAGCTGCAACTTCGGCAGGGAGCTGGTTTAAGACCATTCCTGCGTATTCAAGGATTTTATCAATATACACGCGTATACAGTCGGTTATCTCTGCCGATTGTACGGCGATTGACGCGGGATAGAACGTCGCTACCGAACTGCCTTGCGCTACCGTTGACGCGCGGGCTTTTTCGGATAACGAGCCGATTTCGTTTTTGATGCGTTCTGCCGTTAAGTCGCCGATGTTGAGTCCGTTTTGGCGAGCCATTTTCTCGATAATATTCGCGTCCATGTTATGTCCGCCAAGGTTCATCGAAAGTCCTGCGATAATTCCACCAAGCGAAAGCACCGCGACGTTTGTTACCCCACCTCCGATGTCCATCGTGAAGACGGGGTTGGATTCAGAAAGCACCAAATCCGAGCCGAGCGCGGCAAGATAAGGCGCTTCTACGAATAAAACTTTTTTAAGACCGCATTCTTCCGCAAGGAGCGCGTAGTCTTCAAGCAACGCGTTCGACGCGCCACAGGGTACGGCAAAAACCGTTTGGACACGTTTTAAGGCGCTGGGTTGAACGCCTACT